>NZ_KE952898.1 GCF_000466385.1 Aneurinibacillus aneurinilyticus ATCC 12856 | reverse complement strand
AACTTTTTATTTTGGGGACTTATTGGACAGCCCCATTTATTTTAACCTTTATTTAGCTACTTGAATCCTTTCTGACTAAAATGTTATTTTATTCGTTTGCATATAGAAAAAACAATACTTAACTTATTAACTAAACCCTATATGAAATAAAAGTAAAAATGCCAATGAGACAAAATATAATCGCTATTGCAAGAATTGACCACAATAGCACCTTTAAATATTTTGGCAATTAGCTCACTCCTTATCTCAGATATAGTAAACCTATAGTTATTTTACTATATTTTTTTCTTTTATTGGTAATAAACGGCACATTATTTGGGGATTTTGGTATTTGCTATTGTTTTGAGAACGAGAAATTACTTCAAAAAAATCGTTTGTAAGCTTTTATGTATATTCTTATTCGAACTACATCTTAATTATCAAAAGCTGAAATTATAAAAAATGCTTTGCAAGAATATAAACTGATACATCGTGAAAAGTGGGGCGATAAAATTAATTGTTACGTTCTAATCTTGCGAGTTAAGAACAAGTATGTAGAATAGAGCGAGTCAACAAATAGAGTTGGCTCGTTTTTATTTTAGTTTACCATAAATAAGTTATGTTTTTAATAAAACCATGTGAATAAGTTTTATCTGAACGTAGTGGGATATAAAAGGCGGAGGGGTATGATAATAAATAGTATAATTGCGGAAGCACCGCTCCTTTTCAGCGGATGAAAAAATTTTAGAACTGTTTGTTAGAACACTAGTTATGATTTCCGAGAGGTTTAAGGTTAATACTCAAAGTTTATATAGTTTTTTAATAAGACATGCTGAATCTAAAAATAAACGGATTAAATTTGTCGTAGCTACACGAATAGTTTTTTTACCGCAGTTTGATAACTATGAAAATAAATGGGAATATATTCTTTCAATTCCAAAGATACCTCCTAAGAAGGATTCTATGCGTGTATTTCGTCTAGTTATTAAGCATAGAATTGATGAAGTTCCAGATGAATTAAAAAAAGAAGTAATTAATGTAATGAGAAAATTTCTTGATAAAGAAAATTTAGTTGTAGATACTCACAATCTATTTCTAGATATTATCGAGCAATTGAGCAATAGTACAGAAGATTTAAAAACACGACTGTACAAATAGAGGAATTTTTAAACCTGATGGTAAACTAGTATAGATCACACCTGGTAACTACTCAGGGCATGCCAAATGGACCGCCTCAAGCGGTCTATTTTTATCACGAGAAAACAAACGTCCCTTCTAACATTTTCCGAAGAGAGGCCAAGATACCGAACGCTTGTTTCCAAACAGTGGACACAAAGGTTTGTGTCCGACAAAAGGCTCTGGCTCCTTCTTCACTACAAAACAATCCCGATATTTTTTCCTTTACTCGCATCATGCGCAAATCCCGTTCCGCTTGGTTGTTGTCAAATGAAATCGCTGTCTCCCTGAGAAAACGAAGGACTTTGTCTCGATGAAGCTGGAGGCGATCCAACAGGTTACGAGAAGGTGATTGCTTTTTGCTCCCCTTCTTTTTTAATGTCTCAGGGGAGAATTGAACCGGATTTTTCTCACACCCTTCTGCGCTGAGATTATCAAACCGAGCTTCCAATGTCGTTATCTCCTGGTTGGATGGAGAAATGCCTAGACTTTCATTCTCTTCTTTTGTCCGTTTCATTTCAATCAGAAGGTCATGTAATGACTTTGCCCAGTCTTGTTGCTCATGTTCATGTAGAAAAGTCAGTTCTCGCAAAATATGAGCGTTACAGAGCGCATGTGAACCGTTCGTACAGGGAAAGTAAGCTTGCCATGCATCATGAATGGCTGTTCTGGCTATTCTTGTTGACCTGTCTCTCTAACTCTGTAATGCGGGCTTCTAACCGAGCAATCACCTTTGCTTGTCTTTCTATGATTTGAAGTAAATCTTCACGAGAAAGTGTATCAAGCGCCTTCATAATGAGCCTCCCCCTTGCCTCTTATTTCTTTTATCCTACTATATACATGTACTCAAAGCGATCCATATCTGTTTCTACATTTACAAAGGGGATTGAGTAGTTACCATGACTGATACAAAATAAAAAAGCCAAGGGTGTTGATTATCCAGTATGATCCAG
>NZ_KE952897.1 GCF_000466385.1 Aneurinibacillus aneurinilyticus ATCC 12856 | reverse complement strand
GCAATGCCGTCCAAAGCATATACCGTGACCGAACTGGAAGGGGATGCCTTTACCGTTACCGAGAAAATCAATGGTAAGGTCATACGCTCCTTTACAGGCGTAGCCGGACAGGAAAACACCATTACCATTCCTCATGATATGTGGATACGACTGCAACCAGCGACGCAGCATACTCTATCCATCGAGGCGACCGACAGTAAAGGCATGACAGCGGTACGTACCTATACGTTTGTCCGTCAGGAAACCAAGCTCGAGTTCAAACTAAAGAATCCATTTGTCACGGATATAGCAGCCAAGCGGATTCTTGTCACCCTGGATGCGGTGGTACCAAATGGGGCGACAATGAAAGTTGAGGCATGTAACAATGCCTTTGATGCCTCCCCTACATGGGAAGATATCACGAACCATGTTCGATTTAACCGTGGCTTTCTCTTTACGAATACGGAAAAGACAGCGAATAAATGGGGCGTGGACATTCGGTTTGTATTTGAAAAGGGTACAGCGACCAGTCAGGTCATTGTCAATGGATTCGGAGGTGCGTTCGATTGATTTTGATTAACGAGAAGCCGCTATCGCAAATCGAGAAAGAGCGCGAGGAAGAAAAAGCACCGTTAGTTAATATGGGGCAAGATTTAGCTGCCTTGAAAATTAGCAACGCACAAAAGGATGCCATCATACAACAACTTGAACAAGACCTCGCTCGTGAAAAACAACGTAACAAAGACAACGGATTCGCCATTATGGAGCTGTACGAAGCACTTGAGGTTATAAAGGGAGGACAATAATGTCGGTTGCAAAGGTCTATGTAAATGCCATAAAAGACGGTGATATTAAAGTCACTGATGTTCCAGAAAGCATCCAAGACAAAGTAAAGGAGCTACTGAAAGAAGATGAGGAATAAACTCGCTCGTCTCTTCTTATCGGTCGCTCTTTTTATTTTGAAAGGGGGTGATACGATGTTTCCGCGTATTGCAGTAATTTATGTAACATTCATTATCGATGAGGAAATCAGTTACATTGATGTTCCAGCTACGTTGAAAGTAGAAGTCAAAAGACAATTAGAATTACTTGGCTGCGGTCACCTGGTTACAGAGGCTGCATAGACGTCTTTCCTACACATGGAGAGGCGTTTTTATTTTGGGAGCTGTCATGGCTCCCTTTTATTTTTCTAGTAGAGAGAAAGGACAAGTGCATATGAGAAATAACTCAGTGGCCTTCCCGCTATTCGGCATGGCGGGGAGCACTTTTATTCCAGTCTTTCACTTCTTATATGGGGAGGGGATAACCCGCTATGTCGCCATGATATTGTACACCTTAGTTATTGTCATGGATTGGATTGGCGGGTATCGCGCTTCAAAAATCGACGGCTCTTACGCCAGTGAGTACGGTATTGCTGGCGGATTCCGAACTGCCTTTTTACTTCTTATGCCCGCTGTCGGTCACCTCATTGACGTAATCCTCAGTATGCCAGGCGTTGCTTTTGGTTTTTTGACCGTTGCTTTCGGTCAACATATCTGGAAAAGCATGACGGCCAATGTCATTCGTGCAGGATGGGACAAATGGGTACCTGAGTGGGCAATGGTTCGGGTATCAGATGAACTCGATCACAAAGTGGCTAGAGCTAGGGAACGCATTAAACGGAAAACAGACATGTTAAATGACGAAGATAAAGGGGCCTAAACTATGACACAAAACGAATTTATCGAAACAATTGGACGAGCTGCTCAGGCGGATATGAAACGAACCGGCATTCTTGCCTCGCTGACGGTTGCCCAGGCGTGCCTAGAATCGAACTGGGGAAATTCTGGACTTGCTACAAAGGGAAAGAACCTATTCGGCATCAAGGGGCAGGGACCGGCCGGAAGCATTACCATGCCGACGTATGAATGGGAACGAGGTCAAAAAATAAAAATAAATGCAGCCTTCCGTAAATACAATACCTGGGCAGAGTCGATAGCCGATCACTCTGCTCTTTTTTTACGCCTTTCCCGGTACAAGAACCTGATCGGGGAAAAGGACTATAAGAGGGCCTGCCAAAAAGTGCAACAGGACGGGTATGCGACGGACCCAAAATACGCGGCAAATCTTATCTCGATGATTGAGAAATACAAGCTCTATCGTTTTGACCAAGCTTCAACATCCAGCGGCACACCACCATCCTCCACTACCCTGCGCTTGAATAGCCGGGGTGATGACGTAAAATCCCTACAAGAGAAGTTGAATAAGCTTGGCTTTTCAGTAGGAGCTGCGGACGGTATTTTCGGTCGGAAGACAGAGGAAGCCCTCCGAGCATTTCAGAAAGCAAACAACCCGCCACTTGCCATCGATGGCATATGCGGACCAGCTACAAAAGCACTGCTTGAGAAAACCGTTACGGTTTCCAGACCTGGTACATCGGTCGGAACGGTGACAGACAGCAAGAAACCTACTTGCCGTATCGTCGTGAACGGGGCAAGGTTGGATGCACCCGGCATTATCCGGGACAACCTTTCCTATTTGCCTGTACGGGCCATGGGAAACGCCGCAGGAGTAGCGGTAGGCTTCTGCAATGGAAAGGCTACACTGGGAAAAGGGACGCTGGATACCACTATCATTATTGGTGAGATAGGCTATGCGCAAGCAAGAGAGATCGCCCAGGTACTTGGATATAACTTGGAATGGAAGCAAGCAACAAGGGAAGTTATTTTTACAAAAGGAAAGAGATAATAACAAACTCTTGACGAATCATCTCTGCAACCATCTCACTAAAAAACCTGAAATTTTGCAACCGATTTGTCAAAATCAGTATAAAATATTCCTGTTTTTATTCCTCATAAGGAATAAATAACAATGCCCCGCTGTCCTTATGGATGGCGGGGCTTTTTTACATTCTATAAATCATTTTCCCTGTCCCAATTGCTTCGTTTCCTCTTCTCGTTCTTTCTTCTTCTCCTGCTCAAATTCATTAACAGCAGCCACTAATTCACGTATTCTCATAATCCCTTCTTCAGCAGATACATGTTCAAATTCAAGAAGCCCCTCAACATAACCAAAAAAATACTGATATAGACTGTCCAATTCTTGATTTTTTTCACGGAAATATTTAAGGTAATACTCTCTATTAAAATCCATGCACATCACTCCTCTACAAAGCGATTTATCTTCTCTTTAGCATAATTCAATTCCTTAAAAGCAAACAACCTTTTATCGTTTTTTAGCAATAAATTCAGAAGTAAAAAATGGACGGGTCATTCCCATAAAAATAAGTCAGTTTAACCACTAAATTAACTCAGGGTTGTTTTCGGGTAAATACAATAGAAAAATTAGTCAAGAAAAACATAGGCATATCAAGGGATTTGCCGTCTGTAGAGAGGAATCACAAAAGGGAAACAAGGTAAGTAATCATGAGGGGTAATCATGATACCCCGTTTTGTATCCATAATCCGATTCCCCTTTATGATTCCTATATCTATCCCCATAGTAAACCTTATTTTTCGTTTCTATTGGTGCTTAGTGGGACGAGTTTTTTCGCTATTGGAAGGATTTTACTCATTTATATCGAATGGTAAAAAATAGGATATAGAAAGGAGATCAAAGAATGAAATGTTACGTTTGTAAGGCAACAGATAGTATAAGCCTACCTATGTACCTCGACAAAAATAAACGATTATTCTCTGAGTCAAAACTGGAAGCTTTCCGAGTTCTTCACCCTGAAGCTGCATATATAGAATTTGAAAAAGTAATGGTTTGTGGTATGTGCAAATTCGAAATGGAAGTGAGGGAAGCAAAATGACAGAAACACGAAAGTACATTATACAACTTGATGAGAACGGAAGGATTCAATTACCTGAAGAGATAACAAAGAACATACATAGTGGTTTATTAGATTTTGAGGTAATCGGGGATAAACTCCTAGCAAGAGAGCCAGAACCTGACCAGATATTCATTTTATACAAAGAATAAGAGTGATGCCCCACTAACCTATTTTTAGCAGTGGGGCTTCTTTTATATATGCTTCAGCTCTCTCAAGCAGGAATCGCAAATTTTTTTACCCTCATACTCAACAATTCTTGAAATAGAATTACAGAACAAACATCCAGGTGCGTACTTTTTAAAAACAATTTGTTCGCCGTCTACAAAGATTTCTAGACTATCCCCAATTTGTATTCCTAGTTTATTTCTTACCTCAATTGGGAATACGATTCTACCTAGATTATCGATTTTGCGAACAATTCCCATTTCATACATGATGTTCCCTCCCTGTCTGCATTATTTTACCTACATTGTAAAATTATAAATAGATACTTTTTTCGATTCAATAATTAAACTATCTACGTTACCCGGAAACAGACCAGGCAATACCAATAGATTAATAGAGCCATATTCTATCAACCGGGAAAGCGGCGGGCATGTTTACATAGTTTCATAGGGCCACCAGGAAAGGAACGGGAACCTGACATAAAGAAGTACTTCCGCCCTTCTCTTTGTCTTCTTTGCGTAAGCGGGCAATCCGGTACCGATTCCCTTTTGCCATATTCGGCCTGCCCGGTAATTAGTTCAGGGGCAAATAAAACAAGCTGTCATATTGCCTCCCCTCCCCTGCATATGATCTACTGAATCCATCGATCACTGGATCACTTTCAAAATATATGGGGGGCGATGATTTTGGCAGGAGAAGGACGATGCATGGGCGGGAAGAGATGTGTAAGGAGAGCTATATCATTATCAAACGCATACGATCTTAAACTAAAAAAACTTTCTACATCATGTGATTTCCCTCCAGCCACACTGGCGTCAATGATTATACAATACGCTTTGGATAGTCCTGAATTTATTATGTCAGTACAAAAACAATTTAATAAAAATAAACATTACTGGGTAACCCCTGTCAATTCACAAGGTGAAATTACTTACTTACCATAAACCAACGCTGCTCTATTTGTTTTACAATCTTCTTTTCTACCTTATAGCATTTCTGGCATTTCCCATAGTTCTTCTTATATATTTTGGCGGTGCAGCGGCCACCGCATTCTCTACATTTCATTCCGCTCACCTCTTTCTTTATTACCAAGTATGGCCTTATTTCATTCGAGATAAACCTTGCGCGTAAAAAAGTACACAAAAAGTATACATTCAATTGACAGTGTATACAAAAAGTGTACAATCAAAGTTAAGATGATTAATTTAGGGAAAGGGGCAAGGAAGATGAAAGCGAGAATGGCGGCTATTGATGCTGGAAACGACGGGTTTAAGTGCCTATTTAGCGGTCTTAATAAAGAGAACGAGGTATATATCCCGAATGTAATTGCAAAGGCAAATGAAACCAGGGATATTGTAGAACTGGAGAAAAAAGTTTTAGATGGTTTGCATGTAGAAGTTACCTCTTCAGCATTAGAGCAGGGGAGGGGCATTTACGTCGTTGGAAAGTTGGCTGCAAGAAATCAAGATAGTGATGAATTGACAGCGGACAAAAACAAATCGGAGAATGACCAAACCTTAATTGTCTTTTTAACCGCTCTAGCATTTGACGGAGTACAACATTTTGAAGAAAAAGACGGCATTATTGATGCTACATATGTAATCAGCACCGGCCTTCCTTTGGAAGAAGTGAAAAAGAAAAAGAAACGTACATTTAAGGAAAAACTTATCAAATCTACTCATGAGGTAAAATTCAGGGATACGCCTTATGTTGGCGGGAAAACTGTCCGTATTAAAATTGTGGATGCTCTTGTGAACACAGAAGGGCATGCTGCTATGTTTGATTTAACTACCAATGATGACGGTTCTATCAAGAATGAAGAGTTAACAAAAGTAACATTTTTAATTAACGATATTGGCGGTTTATCTACTGACTTGGCTATTATTGATGAGTCTGGAAATATTGACAATGATCACTCTGACGGTATCAAGGAAGGGGTTTCCCCTTATCTTGATGAAATTATCCGTCGTGTATATAGCGAATATGGGTACCGATTTAAAAGCCGTCGGGAACTGGTTAACATTATCACTGATGACTCAGAAGATAAAAACCATATTTATGTTATAGGAACTAAAACTCCAATTAAAAAGTTTGTAGATGAAGAACTAATGAAATTAGCTCGAAAAGAATATAGTTTAATCAAAAACATGTGGGCAAAAGTTCCGAGTATCCGTTTATCTTATCAAATCGGTGGCGGAGCGCTTATTCTAAAAGAATATATGGAAAAACTAAATGAACAAGATAAAAACTTCCCGCTACGCTTTGTAGGAAAAAAGGATAGCGTTTGGATGATAGCTCGTGCATATTTCAAATTACTCCGTATCTACGTCAAACGCAAAGGTATCGACGTTGAAAATAGCATCAAAGTTGAATAAGAAACAGGTGATACCATGGCAAGATTAATAAAACCCGGGCAGACGATTCCATTTCGGCTGCCAAAGGACACACCTGAAGATATAATCGAATATCTGAACGAAATGAAAGAAAAAGAAGGTAGTAGCTTTAACAGCAAAGTCACCTCTCTTTTCATTGAAGCCATTTACAAAAAGAAAGCAGAAAAAAAAGATGTAGTTTCATTTCCGCTTCCAGGTACGTTGACTGAAGAACAGCAGCGCTGGATTAACAATCAACACACCCGACAAGCACTTGGCCAATGGGTTTATCAAATGATCACCCAACCTAGTAAACCTGTAGATGTAGTTACAGAACCATCGAAAAAGAAAAAAGAACATGACGAAGAAACTAGCCCTCCAGAGGCGTTCCAGATAAGCGATTATCATTCTGGAGCCTTGGACGGATTTTTCGATGACGATGACTAATCGGACCGTGTTCTATATAATACGCTCAGAAAGCTCCTGTAAAGGGGCTTTTTCGTTTTATATAAAACTCTATTTGTTTTTTTCTAAAAGGGTAGGGCGGGGCGATTCTGTGGCCCTGTCGCCCTGTTTTATGTATTACTCGGTTTCATTATCGAGCCAATTGAAAAATGGATACTTTGTTTGCGTGTCCGTAAGAGATTTGTTATGGGCAACTTTAGCCAAACGGGCGGATTGTTCAAATTCCTCTCTCAACTGATTTTCTTTTTGTTTAAGTGTCTTTGCAAAGTATGCAGGTAAGTAGTCTATTTTCCCTGAATGTTTACGTGCAATAGTTTCTTGAAATGCAGATTCAAGGGCATCATAACGGTACTGCTGTCCACCTAAGAGAATAATAATTGCTCCTACTTCTTCGATAGGAACATGATATTCTTTTGCGTACCAAACTACTTTTTTTTCATAGCTTGTTAAATCTCTTTTTATAATCTCTTTTAATTTAATATCTTCATCATCATCTTTATTAGTAAATTCATTATTAGTATAGAGCGGATAATCCAGAACTGGATTATCCACCGCCGGATTATCCGTTTCTGGCTCTTTTTCAACCAGAATTGGATTATCCGTTTCTGGTTTTTTATCCACATTATCCACAGATTTAGCCATTTTCGGATTATCCGTTTCTGGCTGAAAACCCTCTTTTTGAAGGCGTTTATCGTTCTTTCTTTTGTTCCGAGCTTTAACTTTTTCTTTCGCTGCTTTCGCCTTTGCCTGACATTCTTCACGATATGGGTTCAGATCTGGATTTTCATATACTTCATATACCCACTGTTCAATTTGTCCCTTTTCATTGCGTTCTGCATAGTAATAGACATAACCAGCTTCCATAAGATCGGTAAGAGCTCCCTCGACTACGGTCTTTCCGTCAGGGCTACGGTTGATTAAATCTTCCTTGCAGATTGTCCAGTCATCTGGCCGGGATAATAGGTACCCTAAAACCCCTTTACCTCTCCAACTGAGGTTTTCATCTTCAAAACAATGCTTATCAATTTGTACAAAAGGATTCTCCCGTTTGTTTACACGAACGTATGTATTTTTGTTAGTAGGTTTTTTGTTCTTTGCCATGACTTTTTCTCCTCTCAATTTCAGCACAAGTCTTGCAAAAGGAGGTGCGGTATCGTACAATAGCGGTAACGATATGAAAAAGAGCGCACTGAAGAAGGCCCTGAAAAGGTATCTTTTTTTCAGAGCGATATATCTCCTTTCGCAAAGCCCCAATCAGGTCGCCAAACTCAGAGTGGGGTTTTTTGCTGTCGTTTTTTGTTGTTGTCACAATTCTAGCACAGAGAATGGATGTTTGCCACAGTTATCCTTTGATAGAAAAAAACTCCCTAGTTGGATAACCAGGGAGCTTCCTCTTTACTTTTCAGCCCAAAGCCCTTTCTTGGCATCTCTTGCTTGCTTCTGAAGCTTTACAAAGCTATCTGTATATTTTACGTTCGGCGGGAACGTTGCAACTTGGGCATAGCCTTCTTTTACAAGTGTTTGATTTAGCATCTCAGCTTTTGGATTCTTAGCGTTGCCTAACCATACATACGCCAGCAGACGCCCGTATTTGTCGCGCTGTTGAACATCAAACTCTAAAGTTACTGTTTGTCCATTGAGACGCTTCTTGGTGTAAGCAGAGGCTTCTGGGCCGTATGGCTGTACGGGTTTGTTTGGATGGACAGTCTCAGGAGTATCAACACCGATTAAACGAATGCTTTCTTCTTTGCCATTTACCTTTGCTTTAAATGTATCCCCATCTACAAGTTTAGTGACCGTAACTTTTAAAGTACCAGGAAGCTTTTGAGCTGGCTTAGTTGTAGTCGACTTTGCGGGAGTTGGTTGCGTTGCTTTTGTAGTAGGGGTAGACGTTGTTTTTGTGCTGCCTCCGTTATGATAGTGATATTCCCCGTCTTTTAATCCCCATTTAGCACAGTTTGTCCGGCATGTGTGTCCTCCATTTGCGTCGGTGCGGCCGGGATGAGCAGAAGCGGATAGGGGAGCTGCTACTAGCCCTAGTGTGATGAGTAAAGCCATAATTTTTTTCATGCAGATTCTCCTTACCTTATTTAAATTTTACGTTACCGTATTAGTGGGGTTTATCATAATAACTTACATTTGTTTTTTGTGTAACGATTTAGAGGGAGATTTATTCGATTGTTCTTCTTTTCCTTCTTTTATTGCTTGAACGATCCCATATATAAATGCAGATACTATAGAAATCATTATTAAAACATCAATCACTTTTCCCCACCAAGCTATTTCCCACAAAAATAAAGCGAAAATAGAAATAAGCGCCAATGAAATTAGATTTTTAATTCCTTTCGGAAACAGAACGGCTAAAATTAAAATAATTACAAGTATAATCATTGAATTTCCCCCTTTCTTAGTTTTCTTCGCTTAACTTTCTCATTTGTCCCTTGAGCAAAAACTTCTCTCTAAAATAATGTAATTATTACTATTGAATCTCTTACATTTTTTCGCCTATTCTTTAATCAAAAAGAGCAAAGGGCGATCTACGTGCGGCAAAAGGAGCAGCTTGGTACATACATCAAAAGGTGCAGAAAAGGAGAGTAATAAATTAAGTAGGGATGAATTTTTTACACTAATATGTGTAAAAGTGGCCCGGAGTAGAGAAAAAACTCTACTCATCATTTTGCCTGCTCTTCAACTCTGAAAACGGGACAGTATTCCACTTATACAATTCTTCGATTGTGCAATTAAGAATAGCTGATATCGTTGCAGCAACCGCAAGATTCATCGTTCTTCTGTTATGAACATAATCGTTAATGACTTGCGGGGAAAAACCAATTCGTCTTGCAAGTTCTGTTTGTGACATTTTTGCCCGTTTTAGCCAGTACCCGAGCAGGCATCGTCCGGGCACTAAAGCCATAAGCACCTCCGGGGGCATGGGGTCATTATCATTCCAATTATACAAGATAAAAGTATGAGGATTGTTGTTTTTTATTGCTTTTGTAAAGGTACGGTATTACAATATAGTTAAAACAGGAACGTTTGTTCTCAAAAAGAATGATTTGGATATATAGATAAAGAGAGGGAAGAAGGATGGGGGAATTAAGCGCTAGACAGCAAGCTATTATTGATTTCATCAAGAGATACCAAAACGAAAAGGGGTACCCTCCCGCCATTAGAGAAATTGGGGATGCGGTTGGATTAATGTCAAGCAGCACGGTTCATGGCCATCTTGCGCGTTTAGAAAAGAAAGGGCTTATCAAACGAAACCCTTCAACAGCGCGTACTATCGAATTGACCGATACACAAGAAAACAGTGGTGCATTTTTTGCGAACGACAGTGGGAAGGTTTTATACTTTGTTATAGAAGATGATGGAATGATAAAATCACAAATCAAGAAGGGGGATACAGTCCTGGTACGCCCTGGGAATGTAGCAAATGGAGAAATAGCTTTAGTGTCCTTGTATGGGCGGAAGATGGTTCGTAGACTGTATAAAGACGGTAAACAGATGCTATTAGAATCAGAAGTTAAAACAGAGCGTTCGATATTTACGACTGAAGCAACAGTCATCGGGAAGGTGATAGGGGTATATAGTTGGATTAACGATGGAGCTATATAGAAAAGGGGATTTGGATATATGGCAGAGGAAAAAGAAAAGTGCGAAATTGATATTGAGAATTTCATCCAAGAATTTGAAATTGATTTCTCTCTTGTATTTAAGGGGTAGCGTCCCGAAAATGCGGATTTACAACGTTAAGCTTCTTTTTTTAATGAAAATTTGATATTTAACAACGATAAGCATTTTGAGATAAGTCTTATGAGACAGTATAAACCTATAAAACACGTAAAATCAGGTTTGTCTCAATAGATTAGACCTTATTGAGACATTCGCTGAAAGTCTTGATATGACAGCTTTTATTATCTTATCGTTGTATATCCGCATAATCCTGGCTTGACCCCTTTAATAAAAAAGAAGAGCCAGCTCCTTAATCAAAGGGGTGGCTCTTTTTTATGAATTGTCGCCCTTTCTTGCTCTCCATTCAGCTCTTACAAATTCAATAAAAGTCTTTATTTTATCTTCTGGAAGTTCTCTCCCATCAATAGTAAATTTAAACTTCTCCATAATTTCTTCATCAGAAAGCTCTATATTATTTAAAAGTTCTTTTGTTTCTTGGCTTACTATTCTATTCGGATCTTTTGTTCTTCCGAGAAGGTAGTCTATAGAAACTTTAAAAAAATCAGCAAGTTTTTGTAGTGTTTCATTATCAGGTTCTCTTTTGCCTTGTTCGTACATAGCATACGTGGTTCGAGCGATTCCTATTTGTTTTGCTACATCTTCTTGCCGAATTTTTCTTTTTGTTCTTTGTTCTTTCAGCATTTTCCCTAACATTAACGACACCTCCCCTGTATCATTATAACTACACAATAAGTGACATAAAAGAAATGTCACAATTAGTGTAAAAAAAGGTTGCTTGTACGCTTAATATGTATTATTATAATAATAGTTACACGAAGCGTGACAACGAAAGGGGGTAGAACATATGCGAAAATGGATGGTTGATAAAAGAAAGTCCCTAAAATTAACTCAAGAAAAAATCGCAAAACTTGCTAAGATAGCTAGGACGACATATGCCATGTATGAACAAGGGAAGCGAAGACCTAGTGTTCCAGTAGCTAAAAGGTTGGCTAAAATTTTAAAAGTTAAATGGACTCTTTTTTTTGAAGATGAATGTCACGAATCGCGTACAAAAAGTGCTTAAAAAAATTATATAACAACAAAATCATTTATATAACTGGTAGATGCTTCTTGATGCTGGGTTTTACTACTCAAATAGCGTAGTAAGCAAGGCACAAAAGGATGCAGTGAACACTATAGGAACGTATGGTCGATGTATTATTATACTGCGCGGTTTATCTCACCAAAAGAACGCACTGCCTGCTTATCCGCACTGTTATATCTGACTATTCAGATTTTTATTGTTGTCTTAGTAAGTGAACTCCCCTGTCTACCAAGGCGGAAAGCGAAATCAACCGCTGATAAACAAATAGTAATGCAAAAAACAGAATAAAGGAGAGGCGAACATATGGCGAACAGGCTATATAGCAAAGAACAAATCGGCTTGTATCTGCGTTATTTCCGCGAAAACAGCCATGTACCGGATTATCAGAAGCAATCAGCACTCGGTAGAGCATTAGGCATCAGTCAAAAGAGAATGAGCCACATTGAAAATTGCTTGTGTGCCCCGGATTTAGAAATAGTTTTACGCTGGTGTACATTAACTGGCTGGCACGAAGGAAGAGAAATGGCTCTCTATATGTACGATGTGACACCGATGGCCTTACCACCGATTACACCGGAGTTGAATCAACGATACATTGATGCGCTTATCAACTTAAAAGAGCAGCTTATGCACGCTATGGAGTCGGTTGATGCTTCGATAGAAAATTACAACTCACGACGACCAGGACAAGCCTTTTCTTTCATCAACCTTATGCCTGAAAAGAAAGAGATTGTTGATTTGATTCCGGCCGTAAAAACCGTGTTGTACTCGGCTGAACGCGAATTCGGCTTTGATATTCCAGAAGTCATGCGTACCTGGATACAGGAATCGCTTGCAGACGGACTTACGATGCCACGACTGGATGAACTGATTAGACGGACGAAAGGAGCTGTAACAGCATGAACGAACAAATGGAACTACTCAAGGAACGTGCAGAATGGCATCAAGGAGAATTCAGCAAGTACGAAAATGACGATAGCCCGTATGCACAGGGTGCAGCACAATATCACCTCGAAAAAGCACAAGAGGCTTGGAATGATTATGGTCGTCTAAAAGCCTATGTTGAAACAACTGAACGATGGAGCACAGATGTTATTTCATTACCGGGGAGAGTGTTGAAATGAGCTGGAATATGCGTGAACAAGAAGTATTAGAACGCACGGCAGCTTATGATATGAGCTTCATGAATGATGAACAAAAAGAGGCCTATCAACAACGATTGACTTTGAACAGGATAAAACTTGAGCAGGAACAATCGCAAATTCAGGAGGGACGAAGAAAATGAGTCGATTAGAAAAGATTCTTGAGGTAATGGAAATAGCCAAACGAGATGCAAAACGATTATTGGAACTGTCAAAGCAGTATGAAGATGCTGGGGAATACGAAATAAGCAAAATTGTTTGGTCAGGTCACAAGTTAGCAATGAAAGAATATCACGAAGCATCGTATTTTTACACAAAAATAGCCGCCTGGAGTGGGGACTCTCAAACGGCGTAACCATTGGTTGTAAGTAATCATATAGGAAAACTTAAATAATTGCAAGTCTAAACGTGAAAGGTGGTGATGCTTTATGCGCTAGTCATGGAACAACCTCACTACCAGCGTACTTACTACTACTTACGAGGCAGTACAATGCGGTCCTGTCTCGGCTTTCTGGCCAGATAGCTTAAGGGAAAAGCGCTGGACTTTTAATCCAGATATGCTGGTTCGAATCCGGTAACGGCCACCATAGGGGAAGGGAGGGAAAAACTCCATCTTTCGTGTCGCATACGTACTTCCCCTTACTTTCATCAAGCGAATACATACGGCGTAGCCATAGGAGCTACAGTTCCGACGTAGAGGTAGGGGCGTCGGTTCGCTAAACCAATATGAAAGGGGAGGGTTACATGAAAAAAATCACGGTAATAGGCACTGCTTATTTAAGAGTTGATTACTCAGTTGAGTTGCCGATGAGCGAAACGGATTTCGATGCATTACCAGCAGAAATGCAAAATGATTTACTGGAAACACATATCGATTGGCTGGAGGAATGCAAACAAGCAGAAGTTCAAGACTTTGATATTGATGAAATCGAAGAAACGGAAGAGGGTGAGGAAAGTGAATGAAAAGATGTACATCGGCTACACTTGCCCAATCGCTGATTATCATAATCTCGCCTTTGAGCACTGCGTTCAATGCGAATGCCTTCACGGTTGCTACGGCGACAGTGGAGAGCCGCTTTTCTTCGAACCAGCGTGTTCAGAAGGTCCGGTAATGGAAGAGAAATAAAAAACGACCTGCGGGAACAGGTCGTTTCAAAAAAGTCGCTCAAAAAATATCGTTAGTCCAATTATAGCACAGGGCGGCTTTCAAATTCAATAAGGAGGCATGACATATGGCCGTTCCAGAAAGAAATCTATCGTTAGTAAATCAGCCATCGGTACCTACACTTCAATTCGATGAAACAAAGCTTCAGGTGATTAAAAACACAGTGGCCAAAGGTGCAACGAATGATGAATTTCAGATGTTCATCCATTTGTGCCAGCGTTACAGCTTAGATCCTTTCCTAAAAGAAATATGGTTCATCAAATACGGAAACAGCCAGGATTCTCCTATCATCATGACTAGCCGGGATGGATACTTAAAAATCGCACAGCAAAACGATAACTTTGAAGGCTTAAAATCCTTTGTTGTTCGAGAGGGAGATATATTCGAAATCGACGCCCAGACCGATGCGGTCATACACAAATTTGGAGCCAAACGAGGAAAAATCATCGGTGCGTGGGCGGCTGCTTACCATAAAACCCGCCGTCCCGCCGTCTGCTTTGTTGAATTCGAAGAGTACAAAAAGAACAGTGATGTATGGAAAAAGTATCCCTCTGCCATGATTCAAAAGGTTGCCGAAGTATTCGTTTTAAAACGTCAGTTCGGCATCTCCGGCCTTGTTACACAAGAAGAAATGAGCATTCCGAAAGAGGAAATGCCACATACAAAGAGCTACCGCGTGGATGATACGCCTTTGCAGACGGAACCGGAAATCATGTCACAAGAAGAACCGCCACAGATGGACGATGTAGCACGCAAACGCTACTTCCTAGACATGATGAATCGAATCAAGACGTCCGCCATCGTTGCCGGATATGCAGAAGACAAAGTAGGGCAGGAAATCCGAAAGGCAGGGGAACTGGTACTTGGTAAGCCAGAGCCTAAGGGTTGGACATGCGCAGATTGCCAAACGATACTCGACTATTTTGATGAACAACTAAAGTTTTAAATGATACGGCGGGGGCGGCCATGCCGCTCCTGCCCCATAGAAAGGGAGTAGAAAAATGCAAGATGATGTCATCTTTCGATTAATGGGGATAGCGTTTGACCTCAAGCAAAAAGAAATGGCTATGCAAAAGTTATTCGGGGAATTTTCGATGTTTGCTACAGAATCCATAGACCACTTATTTTGGGTCATTCATGACAGTCTTGGTCTTCCAGCAGATAACTGGAGGGAAATAGAAGAAAAATACACACAAAGTCACCCGAATGCTTCACATGAGGATGTGTACCAATATATGTCGGAAAATCCAGAAGCCTATTGTTCGGACAGTATTTGGGATACCTTTCATGAATTCTGCCGGGATCAAATAACCAAAGAAGAGTTTTTGCAGGTAGCAAAAGAAACGGCAGCGTTTTTTCAAAAGCCAGTAGAAGAGAGAATGGCAATTATGAAAGCTTCAGCACAACAAGATTGGCCTGAATAGGGGATGAGAACGTGAGCAAAACAGTAGAGCAAATAGGGCGTATGAATTGGACTGGGAATATCATACCGGCGAACTGGTTTAAAGAACTTCGGTTTGCGAACGGAAAACCGCATGTAAACGCCATTCTCATTCTATCAGAACTTGTGTACTGGTATCGCCCAACCGAAATCAGGGATGAGACAACAGGCGAGTCTATCGAGTTCAAGAAAAAATTCAGCAAAGACAAATTACAACGTTCCTATGCTAGTCTCGCTGAACAATTTGGAATCTCGAAGCGCCAAGCAAAAGAGGCAATGGATTTTCTGGAAAATGAGAAGAACATTATCAACCGAGAATTCCGAACGGTCGATACAGATGCCGGAAAATTAAACAACGTCTTGTTCATTGATATTAATGTAGACGAACTCAAAAAAATCACGTATCCATCAACGCACCACCTATTACGTTCTAACGTAGGAGGGTCCTACATTGAAACGGACCACCCTCCTACGTTGAAACGGGGGACAAATACAGAGATTACTACAGAGATTTTAGAAGATAGATTGATAGAGAGTGGGAATACGCGCGAATCATCTTCTCAACCCAATACAGAAAGTGACGGGATGCCGACTTCCGTTCCTGGTACTGCACAGGAAGAAATATCACTGCCTGATTGGTTAGGGAGGATTGAAGAAAAGTATGTATCGCTACGCGGCAAGTACATGAACGACAAGGACTATCAAACAGCTGTGCAGCTCATCAAGTCAGGCATACCGTTACAAACCATTCTAGACGGCATTGATACGACCTTCGAAAACAAGAAAAAGAGCCAGGATAACGATTGGAATGAGATTCGCTCCCTTGCTTACTGTGCAAAAGCCATTCAGCAGCTCCATAACGAAAGAACAGCACGAGCCAAGGCAAGAGAAGAACTTGAACAGTTTGTTATAGACGATCCGCCAGTCGAACGGGAAGCGGCCGTTACCACAGAACCAGCTCAAGCGGACCCGCAGATGGATGAAGAAATGAAGCGCCTACTTGAACAGATGAAAGGCGGGAAGGAAACATGAACCATATTGCAACAGCTATCAAGCATTTACCCGTCGGAAAGCGAGCCAATATGTTTGAACGATTTCAGCAGATTCAAAATCAAATCGAACAACATCCGGCAGTGATAGAGCTTCGAAAAAAATATCCGAAACCAAGCAACGGACAAATTGACCCGTTCCCCGTGGCAGACCTGCATCAATACACACGGGAATATGAGAACTGCCAAAAGTGCCCGGGACTCGACCGCTGCATGAATCTGATGCCAGGATACGCATTGCAACCAGCCGCAGACAGTCCAGCGCTCAAGTGTGAACCTTGCGAGCTGAAGATTGGGCAAATGAGGCAAGCGGAGCTTCAACGGATGGTTAAGAGTCACCATATCAAGCCGCATATTCTCAATAGCACGTTCGATGAACTTGTGGCTGATAGTGATACAGAACGAAAGCCAGCCATCATGCAAGCAATGAAATTCTGCGCCGACTTCGAGAAAGGGAAAACCACTCGCGGGATGTACCTTTACGGCGGAATGGGGCGCGGGAAAAGCAAAATAGCTGGGGCGATGGCTGGAGAGCTGGCAAGGCGTGGCGTTGATGTGTTGATGGTATATGTCCCGGACTTTTTGGAAGAAATGAAGGACTCCATCCGAGAGAAAACACTGGATGAAAAGCTACAGGCCTTCAAAACGGTATCGGTGCTCATTCTGGATGATATCGGAGCGGAAGCGCTGACCAAATGGACACGGGATAGCGTATTAGGCCGGATTCTTCAGGAACGAATGGAAGTACTCCCTACCATCTACACATCAAACCTTCCAATTCGGGCGTTACAACAGCATATGGAGAATGTACCGGATGAACCAACATCAGCAGGGAAAATCAAAGCACAACGGATTATGGAGCGGATTGAACCATTTGTAAAGTCAGTAGAGGTACGAGGCCGGAACTGGCGGAGAGAGGGGAAATAGTAAATGTGCAAGATATGCGGCGGTAAAGGGATTGTACAAAACGTTGTGAGCTATGGGGTTTCATCTCAACCTTGCTACTGTGAGGCAGCAGAAGAGAGACAACGGAGAGCAAACCAAGAGATTGATCAGATGTTAGCAGATATTCGAGCTAGAAAACAAAAGCGGAAACAAACAGCGTAAGGGAGGCGGAAACATGCGGGAACACATGTATCGTGCTTGGGATAAAGAAAGAAACGTAATGGTTTATCCCAATCAAATTTATCCTAAAGGTCAATATCAGATGCTTTTGCATGATATAGCCGCAAATCGTAAAGGATTAGCGTTACAACATTTTCAATATGACGGTGATGTATTTGCTGCTCCTAATTGGGAAGATGTTGACGCATATTTCATGCAATATACCGGCATCAAGGATACAGATAATCAAAACATCTATGAGGGGGATATCCTCATTGTTCAAAGTATGTTGACGGAAATGACATTGCCATATAAGGCAGAAGTTGTTTGGGATAGATATCGTTTTGCATTACGGGAGCTTAGAAAAAATGTTTTTGGAAATGCAATTCCTTACTCCAATGTAATTGCCGATCCATCCTACTTCAACCTTAAGATTATCGGAAATGTTTACGAGAATATGGGATTGCTGGAGGAACAACATGGCTAGACGATTTTATAAACGGCGTCCAGAAGCATCCGGGCAAGCATTTGAAGACCTGATAGACTCAACTAATTTGCAATATAAAAACGGTGAGGTAGCGCTGATACATAAACGCCCTACGCCAATCAAAGCATTAAAAACACAAGGGAATCGTGTACTAAGCGGAGTCTTTGAAAAGAAAAGCACGGTCGATTATGACGGAATATATCGCGGTAAGGCGCTCTACTTTGAAGCAAAGAATACGCAAAGCGAGACAAGTTTTCCGCTTGCGAACATAGAGGTGCACCAGTTGGAACACTTCGAGACAGCAGAAAAACACGGTGCCTTATGTTTTGTCCTGATCAGATTTGAAAAGAAAGGAACCATCTTCTATGTTCCATTCTCGTTCATTCAGAAATGTCGGAAACGGGCCAAGGAAGGCGGGCGGAAGAGTATCGCATACAACGAATTCCTGGAACACTGTCCAGAAGTCCCGGTAACTCTGCGGGCGAATATAGACTATCTGCTCTTTGTAGACAGGGAGATAGAAGGCGAGACAGCATGACCATTATTAAAACCCTTGAGAATACGTTGGAAAGCCTATATCTTCGGGCAAAATTTTCAAATCGGAATACCTTGGAAATAAAGCGGTCGATTCGTCTAGTCGAAAGATATCTCTCAGATTATATGAAATGGGGCGGAGCGCATGGAAATGGTTAATAGCGGTACATTGTACTTCAGCGGAAGGCCGGTTATGGATGTGTTGGATGACTTTCTCAAGCCGCGGGAGGCGGAAGTCTATACGCCACCTAAGCCCACCAGAAAAGTTCCAGTGGTTGTAGTAGTCGATACAAAGAAAATACAGCTACAGATTCTACAACGTATTGCAGAGCGGACGAGAAAACGGCGCATCAAGCGTAAAGTAACCAATCGAATTTCTCAAATGGAGCAGTGGTCATAGGTGGTGGTCATTCATGGAGTCAAAAGAAATAATCGGTGATTTGTTTCCGCAGCTCCCACATGTGAAGCCCAAAAAGAATAAGGAACTATATTGCGGCGGATGCAAGTACTTCCCGTTTTCAGGGAAACAGAAGGAGCGTTGCGGGAAGGTGTA
>NZ_KE952896.1 GCF_000466385.1 Aneurinibacillus aneurinilyticus ATCC 12856 | reverse complement strand
ATGGAGGATTTCAGTCCAGAGACAAAACCACCACGAGTGCGTGGAGCGAGAGTGATGGAAGCATTCCAGAACCTCGCTCTTTACTACGGGTTCACTCCTGAATTTTGTAACCCCAGAAGCGGAAATGAAAAAGGCTATGTAGAATCCATGGTCAAATATATCCACAATAATTTTCTTCGTCCAGAACTGACACTTCTGAACCTAGAGAACTTGAATCAAACGCTCTGGAAAAAGGCGGAGAAGGATCAGAACCGTAAACACTACCAAAAGGAGAAACTCATTGCCAAACTATATATGGCAGACCAAGAACAGTTCTTACAACTATCAGCGAAAGAGTTTGACTGTGTGCGCTACGAGGAAGTCAAGGCAGATAAGTACGGCTATATACAGATCGATAACAAGACGTACTTACCTTCCCCTCGCTTTGCCAAACAGAAGGTTTTGGCAAAGATCTCGTACAATCAAGTGGAGCTTTTGACCGAGAAATATGACCTGATTGTTTCCCATGAACGCTTATATGGGGAACAAAAACAGTCGGTAAAATGGCAGCCTTATTTATCTCTGATGGCTAAACGGCCTATGGTAATTAAATATATTAGCTTTTACGAGCAACTTCCGAAGGAGCGGCAGACATATCTTGAGCAATGTATTGTCCATGAGAAGCAGCAGGCGACGCTACCAAAGGTAGCAGGAACCCCGTTTGATTGGAAGGATATAAAGCTGGGACAAGGTTTGACAAGAGAGTATGTTTTACATGGTGGTTTTATTAAGAATCAGGAAAACCTGATTTTTTATGGGGGATCGGAACAGGCAAGACGTTTTTAATAGCAATTGTTGCTATAGCTAAAATAATTTTGGACAACGATGAAAATGAAAATAAAGATAAATAACTACAGAAAGGTAGATAAGTGAGGCTGTCTCAAAAGCATAATTATAGCAAGTAATAGCACAATATTTGTACATCTTCTCGTATTTAAAATATTAAATATAGTGTAGGAAGAGTTGACTCATAACTTTTTGAGTCAGCTCCTTTTTATATATTCCTCAAAAATCAAATAATTATACATGAAAAACAAAGTATAAAATAAAATTCCATTTTTTGATTAATTACTTCCAAAAATTTAATCAGTATCATCCAAATGGAAAAACATTGCTTTTATCACATCAAGTGTCATTTGTTTTTATTTTACCGAACGCTTCTGTCCCTTATAAGCAAGAAAACAAGAACTCTACTAGCGTTCCTTCTAGAACGAAGATCGGGATGTTCTAAGTTGTTTTAGAAGACAAACAAATGTTTGACAAATAAAAAAAGACCATGATACAGTATAATCAAGGTTAAACAAAGACAAAAATATACAATTATAGACATCGAAAATATTCATTGTGATGTTACAGCATCTACAATAATAAATCAAAATACATAACCAGTTTTGTTGTTTTCTATAAGCTACGAATTAGATAATAACAAACATTGATACTGAAATCAATATTTTTTCGAAATATGAGTATAAAGTCATCATATTCAGTAAATGGATTATGTAATCTAGGTGTCTAGTAATAGCAATAAGGGAAGGATAATGCTGCTTATTATAAATGATAGAAGATAAATCATTGAAAAGGAGAAAAGAATGAGACATCACCTACATTATATCCCATTACATGAAATTAATCATGAAACAGTGAAATTGAAAGAGTTAAATCAGCTGATAAGACAAGAAAGCGAAATAGACTCTACTGTAGTTGAGAATTTCCCACTTACTAATTTTGGTTTAGAGCACGACGACTTAAATATTAAAGGAGCTAAAGCTTTATTAGAAGCATTCTATAAAATAGATAACGAAAAAATAGACTTAGTTTATGAGTTTGGTAATGTTAAATATTTAGGTTTAACAAAAGATAGGCAAATTATGTTTCAATTTGACGAAATTTCGGCATCTGGAATTTATAATTTCACTTCGCAATTCTACAGTTTGTTCCATTTAGGGAAATATGCTAAGTGGTTGATTGAACATAACCATGAAGATTTGCTTGGAGAGAATCTGAAAAAACTATTAGAGAAGAATAAAGGAATGAAGAAGCAATTTCGCTTCATTAAAGATGGTTTAACAGAATATCTTAGAGGATTTACTTCAACAACATATAAAAATTACGATAACAATTTGTGCATATACCTCGTATTACTTGCTTTACATCAACATTCCGTTAATCATAATGTGGACTTTAGAATTGAGAAGGCGCATCTTTCAGATTCAGCATTTCAAATTTTTTTTGAACAACAAAAACCTATTTCTATTGAAGGATTAGGCGATATTTATTTTGGTGCATGTGCAACCAATAATGAAATTAGAGATAAACAATTTTCATTTGAAATACGCTACAAAATAATAGATCCTAAAAATCCTAATCTTTATTTTTCAGCAATGGCGCAATTAAAAGACTCAGTATTCGATATTAAGAAGAATTATGGACTAGATACTATAAAGATGAGATTTAATAACATAAGAAATCTAAAAGAACTACAGGACAGTATGATTTTTTATATAAGAGAATTGAAAAATATAAAGACGTTAACAAAAGATGAACTTACTCCTTTATACAGCAAAATTACTAGTTCGAGAAATTTCACTGAAGAAACGAAGAAGAACATGAAAGATTTGTATGATAAAAATTTAGTTAAAAATACTTATACAATATTACAAGCATTAAATAAGGTAAATTCCATTACAACTGATTTGGATGAATTACAAAATTTAGAAAGGATTTATAATGAATTTATAGCTGAACTAGTAGAATCAATGGAAAAATAATTTTCTAAGTAGGTGAGCAAATCGTTTGGGATTTGCTCATTTTGTCTTAGCAGTTAATTTGTAGATATCTCCAATAGTATATAATTTTATCCATAAGAATTTCGGTCTAGGAACGCTAAAACAACTTTTTTGTAATTTCCGCCAGATAAAACTGAACACCATTTTCCAAGAAAAGAATGCATGTTTTACAAGAAAGGGCAAGCTGATCTATCTCACGAATCTTCTTATATCTCGAAGCCTTAGCTAAAGCACTATGCCAATATAAAAAGTGTGTTAGATTACGTTGTAAGGATGGAGTTAATACCTTTCAATCCATCTTATAGGAGTGTTTTACCAAAAAGGGAAAGATATTGTACCAACTATTATATCGTTGAGCGGTTAGAAAAATTACTTAAAATATGTTTGGAAACTCCTATGGAGACAGTGGTGTACAGCAAAAAAATAATAATGTTAGAAAAACTCTAACACATCGAGTTTAAAAAAATCAAGGGTTTTAGCCACATGGCTGAAGCCTTTGATTTTTCTGCATTATACACGATACGGATGAAGGGGCTTGAATCCCCACGGAGTTACTACCACTAGAACCTGAATCTAGAAGAAAGATATTGGCTGTGATATATATTATATTTCACAGCAGTGTAAATGGCTAAACTAAATGGCAAATACCTTATTTATTAATGGTTTTTCAGTCTGTTTAACGTTTATAGTAGTTCATATGCGTATACTTCTAAAAAATAAATATATATTATTTCCTTGATACCTATGCTGATAGGTAATCTAGGCAAAATAATATTTTTTGACCAAAAGGGCCGAACATAGATAGTATTGTTTCGGCTCTTTATTTTATATAGGTAAAGGGGAGGCTTTTCATGTTTGAAGGTACTAAAATTACTTCTGAGATTATTAAAAATGAAATCCCTGTTTGGCTTCAAAATCTTCTATGGTATATGGTTGAGATTATGGAAGTTAAGGAAAAGGCTCAAATTCAAGTCTTTGAACTTAGTCATACCGTAAAAGATGGAGAAAATAAACAAAGAATCGTTCACTATCAGTATCAACCATATTATTATAAAGAATACATTTTTTCTGCAAAAAATATAGTTAATGTCGAGGTTGTTATTATTTATTATGCTTCATACGTTGTAATGCTTAAAATGTAAATAAGTTAAACTAGTTAGGTTATGGTATGGAGCTAACCGAGTGATGTTGGGAGAAGAATAGTATCATCTAATAACAACAAAAGGTATATATTTTATTCATTTTTTGTCCCTAAATAATAACAATTGCTTGACAAAATTGTATATTGCTTCTTGTTCCATTTTAGAACGCCCATATAGTTGAAAAGCGATTTTTTCAATGATTGTTTTGTCAACTTGCTCTGAGACATTTTGGTCAAAACTAAAAAGCTCCTCAAGTGTAACATCTAAAGCAACTGCTATTTTTTCAAGAATATCTATAGTTGGACTTTTTGTTCCTCGTTCAACCTGTCCCATATAAGAGGGAGCTATTCCTGCTTTAAAAGCAAGTCTTTCTTGACTTAGACCTGATTTTTTCCGTAATGTTCTAATTTTCTCTCCAACAGATAAAGCGATTTTAGACACATTTTTCACCTCTATGCAAAACATAGAGCTTTTAATAATTTATAACAAATCACTATAGTATCTTAATTTTATAGATACTATAGTAATTGATAAAATTTATTTGACAATGTATACTTATTACAACCTGTGTAAATGATATCCAATTTATTAATCCTTATTCGGCATTAATGATAGTGAAAGTTATGTTGGAAATCGCAATCATAGGGGATTTTTATAGTATGAAAGTTTCTATATTTGTGGAGGTGACTATTTTTATTAAGCTATGTAGTTATCATAGGATTGATAGGAATGGGACTTAATAGAATAAGTGAAGAATTTTAAATGAAAATATACTACAGGGGGTACAAAATGTCTAATGAGTTATCAGGTTCATTAATTGAATCAAAAAAAAAGAAATCAATATTTAAGAGATGGTGGTTTTGGGGATTATCTATCTTTGTACTAATTGTAGTTGCTATTATATCATCTGATGGTGGTTCAACTGCATATGAACTTGCAAAGATGCAAACCATGAGTAAACAACAGATAATTGAGAAGTTTGGTAAGCCAGATGAGATTGTTCGTGATGACAAAGACGGTTTTATGTATGGGTATCATGCTGGATTTGACGTAAGGGGTACAGATAAAGGAGCATTAGAAATTAATTTATCAAGTGATCGTGTTAAGAAACAAGGAGTAGACACCTATAAAATATTTGATGTATTTCTTGGTGACTCCTTCGATGAAAGCGTAAAAAAGCTTGGTAAACCTAATCAAAGTGGTTTAAAAGACGGTAAAAAAAATGCCATGTACCTCACGAAAGAGGATTTTTTGCTTATTTTTACTACGGAGTATGATTCTGACAAGATAGCAGCTATAAGATATGTTGCATATGATGAAAGTGCAGAATCCATTGCTCTTGATATTTCGAAAATGTTAGGTCTTATAGCAACTGAAGAAGAAATTAAAAAAATATTTGATATAAAAGATAAAAACTCTAATTCAGATGCAACTACATATTCGATTGAAGGCTTTAACATGATTGTGGAAAACCAAAATAATATTGTTAAAAGTATTTGGTTAACAAACGGAATATATAATATACATGGTATTAGAATTGGTGACTCTATAGATAAAGCCAATAAATTATTTGGGCCACCTAAAAATTCGTCAGAAGGAGTTAAAAATACGACTCAATATATCTATAAATATGAAGGAGATACAAATCCTAAGAGAATTATCATAAGCATTGATAAGAACAGTAAAAAAATTGGGTATGTAGAGATGGTAGCAAGTTAAGTTGAAGCAATAATATAGTATAAAAAATATTGGATTTGGGAGTAATGAGACGTAATAACGGTTTTTAAAACATAAATTTAATTCATAGAGAGGGGGAATCTCGTTCATATTACGAGATTTGAATTTAAATGGGAAAACCAAATAAGAATAATCCTAATGGCATGTTGTTTATCAATGTTACCCCTAAGCTATATGTGTATGATCGTACAGGTGGTCGCAACGAAAAGATTATTTATAATAAACCACACACCATTGATGATAACATGGTTCAGTTCATCAGATTAAATAATGATACTGTTTTAGTTAATCGGTTCACCAAAGAAGGTAAACTTCTTTTTAGTAAAGAGATCAAAGAACCTGGCAACTATGTGATCTCCAAGATTCATTTGCAGAAACTACCTAAATTATCGAAGGAGGTGTGTAGCCTATATAACAAACTGAAAACCATTTACAAGTGTCGCTTTAAAATCGATGTGGATAACACCATCGAAGAACCATATCTCATCCGTCTTAAAACGTGGGTTGAATATGGTCGAATCAGAAGTCGTTTCTCCATCAAAGTTCGTGACGATGCCCCTAGTCAAGAGGTCATCAGCGAAGTCTTTGACTTGATGGAAAAATCTTCTAAAATCAACCTCAGAGCTGTTATTGCGTACTATCATACTGGAACGTCAGTTGACTCACTGTTCATTACGATTAATGAAGAATTCATCGACATGGCTGTGGAAATTGAAAAGCAGTATAGTAAGATGAAAAAAAGTGAAGATTTCTTGAAGGGGGAATAGGTATAAAAGATAAATGAAAGGGGAGCTTTATGAACGGGAATTTTCCCACAACATCAGATTCAAATAATACAGTAGAAAATTCAGGTGTATACAATGATATTTTAGAGAATTATGTTGATCCATTCAAAAAGTATAGGCGGCTGTATTTTATATTGCCAGCCCTTGGAGCAATAGCATTATTTATAGCTACGTTTACTCCATTTGGTGCAGCATTTGGCGCTTTTATAGGTGTAGGACTATATAGGTCTTGACTAAAGTTTTAACATAATGGTTTTTTGGCAATACTGACTCCCTTCAGCCTGAAGACTTTGCGTTATTACAAAATGGAAAGGTCATCAGCTCGGCTATTTATCTCCCAGGTACTTCTCCTAAGGATATTAAAAAGGAAGAAGTTAGAACTGCCCGGATATTATTTCAAGCTCCAGTCTTAGAAGTTCCTTATGATGTCGTGCATTATTTAAAAATCAAAGATAAAAAAACTGTTCCTGTTATGTTTAAAATCAAGCCGAAAAATTAATTTGAAGTTATTTTATTTGGCACTTAATCCATTTTTGGATTAAGTGCCTTTTATATTGGAGGAAAAAGCTCATGAGAAGAAATGTATATCTTGCAGAAGGTGTTAAAGATTATCAACTCACTATAGACATAGTGGGAGACGAAAGTGAATCGGTTTTGAAGAAAAATGGTCATGCCAAAAGAGTAAATATTGTAAGTGTAAAACT
Source organism: Aneurinibacillus aneurinilyticus ATCC 12856 (assembly GCF_000466385.1). GTDB lineage: Bacteria > Bacillota > Bacilli > Aneurinibacillales > Aneurinibacillaceae > Aneurinibacillus > Aneurinibacillus aneurinilyticus. Next base: position 17,929 of record NZ_KE952896.1, on the reverse strand, counting down.
AGTAAAGGAATCATCTTTACTCTATAAAAATAGAAGAATAAGGAACCCGGCTGATGCAGCAAAATTAGTTCAAGAAATTTTAGAGAGTTGTGATAGGGAGCAGCTTTTAGTATGTTGCTTGGATACTAAAAATCAACCAACAGCAATCCATACAGTTTCTATCGGCTCATTGAATAGCTCAATAGTGCATCCTAGGGAGGTGTTTAAAGTTGCTGTACTGTCTAATGCTGCTTCTATTATTTTATTTCATAACCATCCATCAGGTGATCCTGCACCGTCTAAGGAGGATATTGATGTTACTGCCCGATTAAAAGAGTGCGGTAAAATATTAGGAATTGAACTTTTGGACCATGGTGCGCGTTGTTCCTAGACAGCTTACGTAGAAATACGTAATAAAACTAGGCAGTCTGCTTAGGCAGAACTGAACTTCGCACTCGAATAGGCAGGTGTAATTCCTGCTCTTGATTGAATACTGGCAATCATGCCCTAAAACTCCGACATGCCTTAAGAGATTATCATCAAAAGGTATGAAGCTCGGTAAAGACGGCGAAAAGCAGACCTGTGAAGCGGTTAGTGAAGTAGTCGGGGGGCCATAAAATCACTATGCTGACGTACCATAGGAATCCTCGTTTGTACGGCTCGAAAAGAACAGGGGGATACGAACTGAAGTATCTCGCTCCCGAAGGGGAGTTTAGTCGCGGATATGGTATTCGTGGTTACGCATATCTGTTTTATTCTCGAAGAAGAATAAAGTCTTCAATCCACCAGTAGAGGATGATAGACGGCTAACGGGTCAAAGGGGACAGCTAAGGTGATATATGTAAGGCTAGGGTGCGAGGAACAACGGAACTCTAAAAGAAGATGATAAGAGGGATAATACTCGATGCTTCTAAACCGTAGGAAATGATGGTTGAATTTAGAGGGCAGCAGCCCGTAGTAGTGAAGAAGCAGGGTAACGCCTGTGGAGCGAAGGGGCATAGTCAATTCTTAAAATAGACTGAATCAGCCTGTTAGGGAAGCCGCTGCGCACACCTGATTAAAACCATTGCAATCGAACTCGGGAAGGAGGGGGTTGCCATGGAACAAGTAAACCGGGTTCCAAACCTTGCTTCGGTACATACCCAATGTCATCAAATGATACACAGTACAAAAGATTACTCGGTACTAGGTAAAAAAGTCTGGCATAAAATCCTGAGATTTAGAGAAGAGCTGAACACAGTTTAGGTTAAGGATTGATGGAACGCCGTATGCGGTGAAAGTCGCACGTACGGTGTGAATGGGGGGAAAACAAGTAGTCTGAATGCCGTAAACGGTAAAAGATGAACGTTACCTATCCATATTAATAATAGGAGATAGTATGAGATTCGCAAGCATAAGGGAAAAAGGAATGATGTAGAGTTTGGTAGCTAGGATGGAAAATTCTGATTATTTGGAGTAGGAAGGCTCTCGGAAAGCCTTCCTATATTTTCCCTTTAGGAAATAACCCTTTATTTTTTCTTGAATATTTTCCAGTTCCTCTATTTTATATTGATTTGGAATAGTAACAGGATTTATGTTTAGCTTTCGTATTTGATTTAGTCGCTTGCTAAATTCCTTATCAGCGTGCTTTAAGCTCTTTTGGTTATTAATAAACTCTTCTTTGGCCTTCCAAACACTTCCTGTACGAGCTATACTTTCTAGAATTCGCCTTAACAGCATCCGCTTTCGTTGACAAATTATACTGCTATCAATAATCTCAATAGCTTTGTTCAGGGTGTAATATTTCCCAGGGCCTACGATTAGGTCATAGTAATACTCAATTTTTTTTTGGCAAAGCTCTACATTTAAAAGATAAAATAATGAGTTATTACTAAAATCACTGTACTCATCAATCTCATCAATTTTTAAATTATTACATTGTATTTCAAAGCGTAAGAGATTTTTTGCCTCTTTAATATTGGAGTATTTTTTCTTTGTTTTTTCCTGCTTTTCTTCTAATGTGCTATAACGATCATACCAGTTTATAGTTATATTTTTTGACTTCAGGTATACATTTGTTGTCGAGTCAAAGTATTTTAAGGATGTATCATGATAAAGCATGATTTTGGGTATATTACCTTTTTTAAATAAGAACATATATATAGGAATAGAATTTTGATCTACGAGTAAGTCAATAGCATAGTCAATTCTTTTGGCTTTCCAATACAAAAAGTCTGGTAAATCAAGTTGTAAATATTTCTGTATTACACAATTAAATCTTTTTCTAACTTCCTCAAGTTCATAAGAGTGAGTTACGTTAATGTAATTTCCGCTATCAACTAATAATTTAGGTCTTAGATGGATTTCTATAGCCCAGTAGTGAAAAAGCTTATTTGCTCTTAATCTTATTTCTTGAAAACCACAATGAGCAAATTTATAAGTTACAATTGAGTTTTTATCATTTTTATCAATATGGAGTTTTGTGAAAGAACTTATCTTTTTACGAATATCTTTGAATTGTGTTTTTTCTAACTCCCAAAATATATACATGGTATCAATCATATGTCAGATCACTTCCCTTATCAATGTTTAGTATGAAGCAATGAGTAGAATATATATCTATAGTAAATATAAAAATAGTATAGGAAATTTATAGGTATATAGAACAAACTAGAGAAGGGTTCTATACTATTTAAGCCAAAAAATCAATTTAAAAAATTGTTTGTAAGATAATAAAAAAGTACATGGACAGAATATTTGTCCATGTACTTTTTTAAGTATTTTCTTCTTCTAATAAATTTTTCATCTTTTCTTTGAATATATACAAGACGCGTTCTTTTTTTCCTTCATATACATTCTTATTATAATCAAATCTAATACGATTATTTCTTTCTAACTGACCATTTATAATATTTCTATCGTATAGATACTGGTATAATTCCTTTTTTTCTATTGTCAATGGCCTAATAGAAAAATTATTTATCAAATTCCATACTTTATTTTTTAGGTATAATGCTGTATCGTCTTCCCAACCAATTATATCATTTTCCTCATGAGGTTTTTCTTTGATTCTAAGTAGCTTTACTTCTGCTGTCATTTTAGTTATAGCATCTAAAAATAATTTTGCCTCCTGTTTTTTTAGGCTTTCGGAATTTATGTTATTGTTTTCAGTGTTTGCTTTAACGCTTAATTCTTTGTAAATCTCAGTAGCCTCGCTCAATTTTGATTTAGCAGATTTTTCATCTAGAGCCTGTGCCTTCACACCAAATATTAAGAAAAGCTCATACATTACCATAAGCCATGAGAATAATTTAGCTATATTAAAATCAATATTACTATGCTCCTTTTCAAAATAGCGTATTCTTTTTTTAAACTGCTTATTAAATATTTTCTTATCTCTTTGAATCATTTGTTTTAAACTGTATATAAAATGGAGAAGGAATGTAGAGAAAAATTTGCTTTTGTTTTGCAACATTTTTAAATCATCAGAACTGATGACAATATTGCTTATATCAATGTTAAATGTATTTTCACGTTCTAAGTTATCTTTGCTTAATCCTAGAATGTTATTATGCAGCTTGTCATTTTGTAATAGCGTAAAGAGCATCTTGATTTTATCTTGTTTTTCTTTTGTATCTATACCTATATTTTTTAAAATTATCACATAGTCACGAGCTTTAAGTATATTTTCTTTTAATTCCTTTTGTGTATGGTTAAAGTCAGAATGGAGTTCTGAATCAATGTTGTTAATAAAAGCATTTCTGTTATAAATATTACAATATATATTAGCTAAGCCTTCCTTACTTATAGTACTGTTATTACCAATTAAACAAAGTAAGGTTTTTGGTTTGTTGTTAGGTTTGATTATGCTTGTTATTAAGGACAATAGAGTATACGATATTAAAGGTATGCTTATTTTCTTATCTATAGCATCGATCATATCCAATGTTTTTAAAAAAGCTTCTTTTGCAGTTGCCCCTTTTTTTTCAGTAAGACTATATTTCTTACTCAAACCTTTGTCGTAATTTATCCCTGTTTCATCAATAAGGATAATATCAGGGTCAGTAACAGGTACGTAGTACCATTCAAAACTCCCTTTTATCCATCCGGTACGATCTGTATAGATTTCTTTATCTTTTTTCTTTAATAGTTTTGAGGATAGTTTAATAGCTTTTTTCAAATGAACATAATACTCATTTTTATACAGGATATAATCATCAGCTAAGTATTTGTCTATCCACTTGCCATTATTAATTAGTTCATTTGTAATGGTAAGCTCTGTAATCTTAGTCATTTTGTTTTGATCATTAGTATATAGTCGAATTCTTAATCCAATCTTCTCTTTTTTTGAGCCATCAAAGTAATAAATTTTGTGGGTTGGAATTACGAAAAAGTTACATATTTTATGCTCCTTTCGGTTATCTTTAAAGACTAAATTCCCAGATTGAATCCTAAGTTTTTCATTTGAATATATTTTATTTAATTTCGTTTTCGTATCAAGAATGTTTTTAAAGCTTTCGGAGTTCCAATCGAGTTTAATTCTTTTAATTTTCTTATTTATAATTGATTCTTCGTTAAGGTTATTCATAAGTACTCTGTCACCCTTCATAATTTTAGTAAATGAATTTTTATTTGCTTATAAACACCCATATAAAGAAGTTAAAATAACCTGATATAAAGGATAGCATTGATGTATACTTCCTCCTATTTTAGTGAGTCAATTATACTATAAAATCAAGCGTAGAATGTACTAGTATATAGTCTGGGAACATGGGAACCTAGTAATTTTGGTAACTTGGGAATTTAACTTTTTAAAGTAAGTAAATTATATAGAACTGAGATGATGTTTTAACATTATGCACACCTTATCCATGTAATCATTTTTTCAGGGCAAGTACGAATAGCAGTAAGAAAATTATGATCAAAAGGGGCCTATTTCGACTGGACACTTTTATATACGTAGAAAGCAATTGATGATAGGTTCTAAAATATTTCCTGCCTCTGTGAGTATTTTTTTATAACCAACTGAACTAATATAAGATACTGTTTAAAAAGTATCTCTTGATGTGTTTGCGTTACGATGAGTTTTTGTTGATGGTAATTAAAAAATGCATGGTTTGGCAATTAAGGTTATGCACTAATTTTTACATAACCAAAGCTTTGCATGGAGTGGCAGGCATGATTTTCTGCAAAACTCTTATGGCGCAGTATTTTGCAGAAAATCATGCCCGTAGAGGCTCCATGTCAAGCGACTTTGCCAACGCATTAAAATATGATTTTATGAGTTCCATTAATTGCCGTTTTATACACTTTTTAATTGCCAAATACAGTTTTCTCACACATCCGACATCTTTTAAAATTTCACAGGAATTAGTATAGGGAATTTTTGGGGTTAAGACATTGATCAAGATATTTATAGTTCTAAATATAATCTAATATTTGATTTCTGTTTTATATGAACTTGATACAATTTAACATATAAAAAATTAAATTAACAGTAACAGATAAATAATGGAACAAAATAATTAAATATTGAGTTATTTTTCTATGAAGTTGTATTTGGGTAAATTTGGAATATATATTATTTATTTAGATAGTATGGAAATGAGGGAGAAGATGCTTCAAAACTACGATGATATAGTTAATATTGAGAACTTAATGAAGGTTTTAGATATAGGAAGGAATACAGCTTACAAATTATTACGAACAGGAGAATTACAATTATTCAAAGTTGGCAAGGTATATAAAATCCCTAAAAAATGTATCGAGGAATATATATGATCTAAGGTACAATGCAAGGAAACCTAAGCTTGCTCAAGTTCCCTAAGGTGACAAATATATATTTATTATTTTAACTTAACCTGCTAAGAGATTTAGCAGGTTTTTTTATTGTAGATGAAAAGTGATATATGGCTTCCAAACGAATGTAGCTACATTTTTATAGGACATAGGACAAAGAAAGATTGACATAGACATTAGATAGTTCATCTGGGTGAGGTGAAGTAATTTGCAAAAAAGAAAAAAGCAGATGAAATTTACGTATGAAATTCAACCCAGCCAAAAGGCATTAAACGGTAAAATATATGTAATTGATTATCTAATAAAAAAAGCATTAGAGAAAACAGGTGATTGACCTGTTTTCTCTAAATTTTTACTTAATTTTTGCCGAGAACTGTTTATAATGTATTAATAAGATAAAGAACGGAGGGTGGATTATGATTGCTATATACGCTAGGGTGTCAACCGCAATGCAAGCGCAAGAAGGATATAGTTTAGATGCCCAAATTGAATTATGTGTGAAAAAGGCACTTAGTATGGGATTTAAAGAACATCAAATAAAAATATATCGAGAAGAAGGATACTCTGGCGAAGATATTGATATCAGACCTGCAATGATACAGTTACGTGAGGATGTAGCCAATGGGTTCATTTCGCATGTTATAGTTACACATCCAGACCGTTTATCTCGTGATATGACAGATAAATTAATCGTTTGTCGTGAATTTGAGAAAAACGGTTCAGAACTAAGTTTTACAGATACTGAATATGATAAATCACCAGAAGGGATTTTATTTTTCAATATTCTATCTGCAATAGCAGCGTATGAATTAGCTTTAATTCGTAAAAGAACGATCCGTGGACGGTTACAAGCAGTTGAAAAAGATGGGAAAATAATGCCCATGCGTGTTGCACCATTTGGTTATGAACTAATAAATGCAAAGTTAATTATAAATGAGGAAGAAGCAAAATTTGTTAAATTAATTTATCAATGGTACGTTTATGAACACTTAACGTTACGGGAAATTGGTCAAAAACTTTATGATGCCGGGGTTAGGCCAAAAAGAGGGGAGAGTCCTAATTGGAGTGCTTCTAGTATTCGAAGAATACTAACATCAGAAATATATATTGGGAAGTATTACTATAATCGTAGAAAAACCAAAAAAGTAAAAGGAGAAAAAACTGAAAGCGGTTATGCTAAAAAGACATATGATTTTCGTAATGAAAGTGACTGGATTCAAGTAGATGTTCCAGCAATTATTGACAATAAATTATTTGCTCTGGCACAAGAGCAGAAGGAGAAAAATGTTAAAAAATCTGGGAATCCTGCTACTCATCAATATTTGCTAAAAAGCTTAATTCGATGCAAATATTGTGGGCGAAGATGGGAATCCACTACTTATTCAGGAAGTGTTGATAAAGAAACAGGTAAACGGATAAAGTATGCCCATTATCGTTGTCCAAATAAAAATCCTAAGAAGTATGGAGATGTAAAAAAATGTACCACTGTAACAATAAGATCAGATGTACTAGATGAATATGTTTGGAACATTGTTAAGGAGTTTATTAATAATCCCCAAGATTACCTAGATAAATTACAACAGCAAAAGCAATCGGTTAAGGAAGATTTTAAGGGAATGCTAAATAATGTTTTAGGACAAATAACATCAAAAGAAAAGTCTAGAGATAAAATTAAGACAATGTTTATGTCAGATTTAATAAGTGAAGATGAAATGAAGAAGGATTTAAGAAAGCTTAATCAGGAGATTTCTGAATTGAAGGTACGGATCGATAAACTTGAAAGACAGCTACATGAACAAGATGAGCGACAACTAACTGCTGAGCGTATTGAAAAAGTCCTAATTTCTATAAAAAACATGTTACAGAACGAAGGGGAGCTTTTATTTGAAGATAAGCGGTTTATCATTGAATCATTAGTTGATGAAATAATTCTTGAAGCTAATGAAAATGGAGAAAACAAAATTACAATTGTTGGACTTGTGTCTGAAAATCAGGAGCAAAGCAATATAGAGAATTGTTCACAATATCAAGAAATTTGAAAACACCGGAGAGGACAGTGAAGACCTCATTTCCATCGGAACTATCGGTTTGATTAAAGCGATTGAGAGCTACAAAAAAAATAAAGGAACGAAGTTGGCTACATATGCCGCAAGATGCATAGAAAATGAGATTCTAAAGTCAATAGCAATGCATATAAGGGTGTGGTTATCCACAGTCTTTTTTATTATAATCTGGCTTGATAAATCGACAAACTTTTGTGGTAGGGGGTAAAAAAGACGGAAGGGTGGTGGGGGGAACGGTCCGAAAAAGACAGCTGGCCTTTCTTCTGCCGGAGCGCAGGGCGCATCCAACCTCTTCTTTTTTCCGAATTTCCTCCTTCCAACCACGTGATCATGTCAAACTATCAAGTGTAACTTATATAGGTTGTTGCTTGAAGATTGATTATTATTAATAATGTGAATAAATTGTTAATAACCTGTGTATAACCGAAGGGAAAAAGGCTGCCAATCTATTTATATAGTAGAGTTGAGTTTTTGTTGTCTAACTTAAGAGAGATTTGACACTTTATTATCATAGAAATGATAATTTTAATCTTTTTGTAACCTTATTTACCAAAAATCAGTTTATGATAGAAAATAGATGAATTTTGATAGAGAGAAGGAGTTAAGGGTGCAGAGATCAAGATTGCAGGAAGTAAGGTCACGAAAAGCAAGAAGGAGAAGCATTTTTATTTGGTCTGCCATTGTATGTTTGGGTATTATTATTTTAATAAATCTTATCTTTCATCCATTGGACAAATATTTAGCACATGCTAATGAACCTGATATTACAGTAGGAAAAGAAAACCCAGCGCAGGGAAAAGAAAACACGACGCAACAACCGACTAATTCATTACAAGGTGATACAAACAAACAACAGCAACAAATTCAACAACAAACGCAGGAGGGAACAACACAGGTTCAAGAACAGGTGTCCCAGGAAGACCCTCACCCATTACCTCTTGGGAAGCTAATTGATAATATTCCAACAAAAGATAACAAGACAGTTTATTTAACTTTTGATGATGGACCGAATGAACATACAGCGGAAATCGTCTCTATTCTTGAGAAAAATAAAATTAATGCTTCTTTCTTCTGGATTGGTGAAAAAGTAACGGATAAGATGGGTGAGTTTGGTCATCAAATGATAGAAAAAGGGAATGTGATTGGTTCACATACAATGCGCCATGATGCACTTGGTAAAGAAAGTGGAGCCAAGCAAAAAAGTGACTTAACGCAAGCAGCTAGTTTGATTGGAAATAAAGTCGGACATAAGGTTACTTATATGCGTCCACCTTACGGATCGGTAAATGCAGAAACGAGAAAGATTACGAAAGAACTTGGCCAGTACATTATGTTTTGGGATGTAGATAGCCTGGATTGGAGCCTAGCGCATAATCCTGAAAAAATTCTAACAAACATTAAAAATGGAAATGTGAAGCCAGGCTCAATTATTTTGATGCATGAGCGTAAGCAAACAGTAGAAATGCTTCCGAAGGTGATTGAGTACTTACGAAGCCAGGGCTATAATTTTGCAGCGTTACCAGCTTCCCCTGTACCAGAAGAAACAAAAACGAAATAGTATTTTTAGATAGCTAGTAAGCATAGTTTACGAGAGTACAAGGAAAATAGAATCAATTTCTGAAGTCGCCTACAATAGGCGGCTTTTTTCTTTTGCTGGAAATTGCTGTTTTTATAAACACCTTTGAAGAGAGTTATAATCAAATATAGATAAAATAAGGGGTGTAAATCATGAAAAACATTTATATGGTTATTTTGATTATAATCGTTGCTTTCGTCTTATTATTTCGTTTCTGGAAATTGAGAAATAAAAAAGATATAAAGCTCCAAAAGGAACTGAAAAGAAACGCAGAACGTATTCGTTACCGACAAAAAGAAGTGGATAAATTATCAGCAAAACTTCAAGAGAGGTTAGACAAAAATTGATTATGAGGCCCTGCTGTTCTTATGGATAGCGGGGCTTTTGGTTTACCGAGCTGATTTGAGATAAGAAAGAGGGTTTGTTTATCAAAATGAATGTGTTTCACAACAAAACAGTTGCTTTTTCATTTATTTACCATATTATATATATAGTTTCTATTATTATCCAGAAGGGGAGGGTTACGATGAAACATTCATTATCATTGGTTGCTCTATTGCTTGTGGCTTCAGTTGTCCCTGCAACGTCTGTGCTAGCTTTAGATACACAATCGCTCGTATCATCCGAGACAAAAGAAACGACAAAAGATTTGGTGCCGATTCCGCCCGTTGTACAAAAAACGATGGACAGGTTATTCTCACTTCAGCCAGAATTGAAGAAATTGCATATAATTACAAGTACTAATCGAGAGGATAATCAGCATTTTCGCGTGTATCTTAACGATAGAACAGAAGAAGAAATCGAAAGTGGAAAAGAAGGCATGAGCGCTCATCTAGAATTCGATGAAAAAACGGGCGAACTGCTTTCATTCAATATTAGTGCTGCAGCATGGGCATCTGACAAACTGCCTTCACTTCAGTTAACGTATGATACTGCGGATAAATTCCTTACACAATGGCTTGGTAGAGAGGGCAGAAAGCAGTTCGGTAAGCCAGTTTCATATGGTAGTGGTGGTTCCGCCTCTTATCATGAGGATGGTACGATAACGGCCTGGCGTGAACGAGATGTAGAATTCCCGCTTATCCTAAATGGTATTCCTGTAGAAAGCGATATCGGACCACGCATCGGTGTTAATTCATTTGGCTATGTTACAAGCTATGCATATACTCCAATTGACTTGGAGAAGGTAACGGTACCGAAGCCTGACACCGCTTTGCCGGTGGAAGAAATTAAACAGAAAATCATTACGGCAGATAGCATAGGGCTGAATTATGTGGAAGCGCAACCAGAGAAATATGGATCCAATTGGAATGATGCGAAAATGAAGCCCGCCCTACTCTACCAAATTCAATTGCTTGGCTATTATCAGCCGCAAACCGGTCAACCAATCGATACGCTAAGCGGAACAGTAAAAAAGCAGGAGTCAATTACATCTACAGCGCTAAAAAAAATTACACTCCAGCCCAAGGGACAGCCACTCATCGTTCATTCTGAGGATGAAGCAAAGCAAATGCTTAGTAAGCTGTTCGGCAATAAAGTCGCTGTTGGCGACTTGCGTATCGAAAACTCACCTTTTTTTGCACAAGATGAGGTAAGCTCACAGCAAGTATATGAATTCAGTACTGAAGATCATAAGACAAGAGCTACTGTCATAACGGATAAAAAGACAGGTCAGGTACAGCATGCTAGATTGAGAGGAGACACAGAACAAAAATCAACACCAATAAAAGTGACAGAGGAACAGGCATTTGCTGTTGCACGTGATTTCGTAGAGACATACGCCGGTCCGACTGCAACACAATTGGCATCATTAGATGTAATCTCTGAAGAGCCTGAAATTCCAGCCTGGGTTGACAAAAGCAAGCTACCAGAAGTCTCTTCTGAACATTTCAGTGAAGTGCATGTGTTTTTTTTCGTAGAATTGTATCAGGGGATTCCCGTGCAGGATCGCATGTATCAAGTTTCGGTAGACAATAGGACGGGGGATATTGTTTCTTTTCATTTTCCTGTTCCACAAGAAAAGTTGAATCTTCCAGATTCGAAGCATATTGTAACAAAGGAACAGGCACTTTCAGCATTTCTGAACCATAAATCTATGAAATTGCAATACATATGGCCGCGATATATGGACCAACGTGCCCCTGCGCCATTTCTTGTGTATACATGGGATTATGCAGAAGGGCTTGGATACGTGGATGCCCTGACAGGCAACTATATTATTATTTCTAGCGAACAAGGTAAAGAATAAAACAAGTAAGCCCCCCTGTCTATACAGATAGCGGGGCTTTATGCTATGTACAATATCTTGAAGTTGGATGAATTATCTACACATGTAAACAAGCGGCATCTGCATAGCTTTCATTAACAGGAGGGATATGCAGATGCATAGTAAAATTATCAAAGGAAGTTCTGCTGACAAAAATATGCTTGCCTGTTATATGTATCTCAAGGAGAAATATAGGAGGGAAAAGCTGCGTGATCGGAATGTATGCGCGGGTAAGTACAGAAGAGCAGGCGAGGAACGGGTTCAGTCTGAAAGACCAGATCAGGGAGTGCCAGAAGAAGGTTGGAACGGCCGAATATAAACAATATATAGATGAAGGGATCTCCGGTGAATTTTTAGACCGACCCGCATTATCACAGCTTCGCCAGGATGTTCGGGATGGATTGATTACGAAAATCGTATGTCTGGATCCTGATCGTTTATCACGTAAGCTCATGCATCAGCTTCTCATTACGGAAGAGTTCGATCGTAGGGGCATTCAGTTGATTTTCGTAAATGGTGAATATGCTCGAACACCGGAAGGCCAGCTATTTTATAGCATGCGCGGTGCGATTGCAGAGTTTGAAAAAGCGAAAATCAATGAACGGATGAGCCGCGGTCGGCGAGAGAAGGCACGGCAGGGAAGAGTGCTGCGCGACTTTCAGGTGTATGGTTATAGCTATGATAAAGAGAATGAACAGATGGTTATTAATGAAGAAGAGGCTGCAATTGTCCGTCTTATATTTGATTTGTTCACGAAACCTGGGAAGGTACAAGGGATGAACGGAATTGCCCTTTACCTTACAAAAGAAGGAATTCCTACAAAAAGGGGAAAAGGGATATGGCACCGTCAAGTAGTGCGCCAAATCCTGATGAATGAAGCCTATATAGGTCAGTTTTATCAGAATCGCTGGAATACAGAAGGAATGCTGGGGAATAAACACAGAAGCAAAGAAGAGCGCATCCCGATGAAAGAACGTCCAAGAGAGGAATGGATTCTTATTCCTTGTCCTCCAATAATTGAGAAAGAACAATTTGAATATGTTCAGAAGCTGCTGCAAGACTCAAGAAGAAGATGGGCTAAAAGAGGGCTTCGCGAGTATCTTTTGAGTGGGTTGTTGCGCTGTGCTGAATGTGGAAATACGATGACGGGCCGGCGTGCCAAGAACTGGGGGAAGTACGTATATGAATATACAGATAGAAAAAATACAGTCGGTACTCAGCACAAAGGCTGTGGAAGAACAATAAAAACGGAAGATCTGGATAATGAAGTATGGGAAGCAATCCAGACCTGGCTGGAGCACCCGGATGAAGTAGCTGCAGCGGCAGAAGTAGATAAGGAGCAACAGGCGGGAATTCCCTTCGAGCAGATGGAGATTGCACGGTTGGAGAAGGAAATCGAGAAAGTGAAAATAGGACGGAAAAGACTTCTTACATTATTCGCTGATGGAATGGATATAACGGAAGAAGAGATACACAAACAAATGCGTTCCTTGAAAGTAAAAGAAGAAAAAGCGATAAGGAACTTGAAAGAATTGAAAGCAAGCGTTAGGGAGATAAAGGAAATACAGTTTAATCAGAATCTGTTGAGCGAAGCAGCAGCATATTATTTGACCGGACAGCATGATAAACTAACATTGGCGGATAAGAAACGATTGATTCGTCAGTTAGTGCGTGAGGTTATCGTGTATGAGGATCGAATTGAGATATTTACGTACTAAGCAATACGACTGACTTTAGAGTCGAGATTTTAATGCATTTGCGTTCATTAAAGAAAACGAAAAAGGATGTTTTGCTGCATGATCCGATTGGAACAGATAAGGAAGGAAATGAAATTAGCCTTATTGATATTCTAGGTACGGAAGCGAATGAGGTGGAAGACAAGGTCCAGCTCAAAATTGAAAAAAATAAAATATATAAACACATCCATATTCTTGATGAACGGGAAAAGGAAGTTATCATCGGACGCTTCGGACTTGATAACGAGGAAGAACGCACACAGCGAGAGATTGCGCGTGAGCTTGGCATCTCCCGTTCTTATGTATCACGCATCGAAAAACGGGCCTTGTTGAAGCTATTTCATGAGTTTTACCGAAAAAACGAGAACACGATAAAAAATTAAACGATTGAGGAAAATGGTTTTGAATGAAAGATGTATTAAATCCAACAAAATGCAAAAAATTCGCATTTTGTTGGATTTTTTTATTCAGCTAACAAAAAATTAGCGAACATTGAAATGAACTACTTGGCGTCGTTATTATCATTAGCACCACGTGCCTTTTTCGCGTCGTTGTCGGCACCCTCGACACCTTCACCTACCTGATTGCCCAATGCACCGCCAGCGATAGCACCTGCAACGGTGCCAAGCGGCCCAAAAATGGAACCCACGGCAGCGCCCGCAACACCACCGCCTACAGTTCCTACAGCCTCACCAATGTCGCCGCCAGTTGTGTTGGTCTCGTTGCGGTTACCAGCACCGTTCCGATTACGATCGTTGTTTTCAGCCATTCATCTCGCTCCCTTGTTTTATGATAGGGAAGCGCTGCTTCGCTAGCGCAGTCCCAGAACATATTTTGCCCAACCAAGCACAGATTTACGCATTCATAGTTCTGTGTAGAGCAAAGTGAACTGCTTTAATAAATGGGAGGGTCTTTCAATTTATATTCCCAAAACAGCTTTCCTTGCAAGAGGATAGAATTTGCTACTGTGCCACTAAGAAGAGCCATATATAGAGCAGACAAGTTAGCTATAAAAAACATCACATGGTGTTTGTATCCTTTGTAATAAAAGTTCGCTTTACATATTGTTCGTTATTTTTTATAATTTACTTAATTCTTATAAAAATACTTGTATTTGGAGGGGATCGTGGCTAAAGCGTCCACATTATTTAAGGTTTCAGCAGCAGGTAAGTGGGATTCAGGCGTTAAAACGAATATCTCAGTACGCGATTTTTCTTCTTTCGTTATGGATGAACCAGAAGTGTTGGGTGGAACGGATACAGGCCCTAATCCTATGGAGTATGTAGCAGCAGCTCTTAACGGGTGTAAAGGGGTTATGATTCCATTAGTTGCTAAAGAACTGGGTTTTGTTTTTACAGGTATTGAGTTTGAGACAACAGGTATTATTGATACTCGTGGGTTAATGGGGGAAGAAGGAGTTTCACCACATTTTCAAAAAATACGTTTTCAGGTGAACATACAAACAGAGGAAAGCGAAGAGAAAATTGAACAGTTAAAACAAGAGGTAGAACGTAGATGTCCAGTGTTTAATCTGTTTATAGATGCTGGAATTAAAGTAGACGTGAAGTGGAATAAAGTGTAAGAAAATCAAAGTGAAGCTATATATCAAAGTTACACATATGACTTAGCATATGAAGATATACTTTTGGAACAACAATAAAAAGCCTGGCATAACATTCTCTATAGAAGAGAGTGAGTGTCAGGCTTTAACTTTTAAAGTAAACAGTTTGCTTTGAGTCATAAAGGCCAGTTCTTGAAAGGAAAGTATCGTAATATGCTTATCATTCGTCTTTTTGTATGGCGTGCAGAAGAATTCGTTTCTAATATTAGTTTTGAAAAGGAAACTGGATACATACAAATGGCCCGCGTACAGGCGGGCCACAAGCAAAGAAACAATGTAAAAGAACATTTCTACTTTACCACGAAAGCTCCCCGGAAATCAAATATATTCGCGTACATACAGAACAAAGACCTGAAAGATGCGTAAGGTCTAAATTTTTGGATTAATTTTCCGAAAATATACATGTAGCACAAATATGATATGGAGGACTGAAAATGAATTTAGCTCTCTTCAATAACGAGATTTATCCGGGAACCGGTGCGAGCCTGCGTTCCTTGCAGCAGAGTACGGCTGTAAAGGAAAGCTCGCATATGGCTAGCTTTGATCGTGTGCTGTCCAAAGTCGAGTCAGACGGTATCGTAGACGAACTCACGAGGAAATACGGTCTTTCAGTAACCTTGGAATCCATCCCGAAAGACGAAAAGAAAATGGAAAAACGAATCAGGAACGGAAACTTGAGCGACGTGACGATTGCCCCGAATATTGCTGAACAAATGAAGACCGATCCTAAGCTAAGAGCGAAGATTGAGAGCGACATCGACATATATCTTAAACAAGACATACCTGAATTGCAGGCTCATGAAGGCTTTGGCGTTTCTGTTGTCGCTTCCGGCATCATCATTCACGAAGATGGCTCGAAGACAGTATGGAGCGCATGTGTGACTTCTCCAGAAGAGGTGGAGAAAGGGAAAAGAATTGAGGCAGAGAAGCAAAAAGAGAAGGAGGCAAAGAGAGCGAGGCTTGAAGCTGCTCACCATGCGCAGAATTGGATAAGCGTCACATTGCAGACTTCATCATTGAGGGATGCTCGTCCGTTTGATAATGTAAGTGGTTCCTCCAACCCGCTTGCCGCTCTGGAATTGGCAAGAATGCTTCCAACGCCGAACACTCGCCAACTGCATAACAGAGTTTTAGAGGCGATTGAATCGGAGTAAAACTGAAATTAACACTCTTTTTCTTTATTGTACAAGCCATCCATTTTTTCTTTGAATAATTAAAGCGTGTGTAAAATTGGAACAGGTCGAACAAGAGTTGAAAAACTTGCTATTTATAAGGGAAGTGAGGCTTGTACTGTATAATTCCTGTAATCCAGACACCGAGTCAGTTGTTTTTCTTCCTAGCACGTATGGGCATTCTTTCGCTCGATGCTGGCATATAAAGCCAACCGTGGGAAGCCTGCTCAATTAGAAGTTGTACGTAGGAATCTCCCGCTTCAACCGTCAGGTAAGCGGGAGGAGTTCAAGTATGCTTCAGTTCCTCAAAGCAAGAAACACATATGCTTTTACCTTTATATTCAGTAGCTTCCAAGACAGAATCGCAGAAACTGCACCCTGAATGATATTTTTGGAGAACGATTTTCTCATTTTCTATAAAGATCTCCATACTATCACCCTTTTGGATTTGCAATTCTCTTCTTATTTCTATTGGTATTACAATTTTACCTAAGCCGTTTAGTCGACGAACAACCCCTGGTTCACTCATGTCATTCTCTCCCTATTCGTATTATCTTAATTCTTATCTTTAAATTATATAAGAACATTTGTTTGGATTCAATTTCATTTAGAGGAAAATTTTTTCGAGAAGAGGGTGTTTGAGTGGTTTCTATGTTCTGCATCCTGAAGCTGTATACATCCAAAGGTTCAGGTGATGGGAAGTAGGAGATTCGGAAAAAAGAAGAGGATGGATGCCTTTTTTTCTTGCTTCCCACCACAAAAATGTGTCGATTTATCAAATCAGATGGATATAGTATATCTGAATTATAGAGCCTGACAGGCATCCGGTCATACATAGGATATCTGTCAGGCTTTTCTGTTGTTTATTCACATGCAACCCCGTCCCCGTCTCGATCCAGTTTTCGGCTATAGCCGGGTTGT
Source organism: Aneurinibacillus aneurinilyticus ATCC 12856 (assembly GCF_000466385.1). Classification (GTDB taxonomy): domain Bacteria; phylum Bacillota; class Bacilli; order Aneurinibacillales; family Aneurinibacillaceae; genus Aneurinibacillus; species Aneurinibacillus aneurinilyticus. Next base: position 817 of record NZ_KE952896.1, on the reverse strand, counting down.
CCTTCATATATTGGTGTTACGCCGGCAGCTCTTGCATCGGTACAATTTTTATATTGTATATTAGAAGAGGATGCGGTTGGGGACTGAGTATGAACGGGGGCAGGGATTGTCGGTTGTGTTTTTTTGACTTTATCGGGATGGAAGCCGTCTTTCTGTACGTAATTCTCAATCGACCATATACCGAGCCCGGCTATTTGTGCTTTTTTCTGAATTTCACGGAATGGATCAACGTATTTTACATTTGGAGGATAAACATACGCTACCCGTGCTAGCCCTTTCTCCAAGAGCATCTCATTAAACATCTTTCCGTCAACCCATAAATACACGAGAAGGCGGCCGTATTTATCCCTTTCTGATACATCCATTTCGATTTGTACATTCTTACCTTCGAGTGTCTTTTTCGCAAAGGCGGAAGCTTCAGGTCCGAATGGTTGTACCGGTTTATTCGGATGCTTGGTCTCTGGTGTGTCCACCAATAGGAGGCGAACGGTTTCATTTTTTCCGTTTACTTTGATTTTCATCGTATCGCCGTCTGTAACGGATAAAATGGTAGCTGACAAACGATTCGCTTGTGCGGACTGCGAATGTGCAGATTTCGACTGCTGAGACGGGGTTTTTGTAGCTTCGGAAGCTGTTGGAATCGGGGATGATGTCGACGTAGCAGAAGCAACCGGATGTGATGTACTAGCATCTGAAGAACAAGCAGCAAGCGTAAAAGAGAGCAGCATGGATGAAGATAGAAGTGCTAGTTTGTTTTTCATAGATGTCTCCTGACAAATTCATGTATGTGAACTACCCACCACTTAAAACCTGACGA
>NZ_KE952895.1:29783-44192 GCF_000466385.1 Aneurinibacillus aneurinilyticus ATCC 12856 | reverse complement strand
ATTAGGTGGATAAGAAAGGAGCATGAGAATGAACGAACAGTTAGAACGATTGAAAGAAATGGCTGAATGGCATGAATCAAAAGCGGATGACCTTCAATGCTTAGAAGAACCTCATGCAATTGGACAGTACGAATATCACACGCTTCAGGCAAAAAAATACTGGTACCGTTACGGCTGGTTATCGGGAGAAATCGAAACGATGAAAGAGTTTGGTGAAGAAATGATTCTGCTTCCAGGGAGGGTGTTGGGGTGAAAATACATGTCGTATATATCAGTCGCTTGATGAAGGCTAGTGAAGTACGTGAGGCGTGCGCTGTAGCGGGGATGCTACCAGATGCAAAATTGATAGACACAATACCTAAGAAAAAAGAAAAAGCTGCTGAGTGCGGGAACACTCTAACAGCTTAGCGCTTAATCAATGTACAAACAGCATAACACATGTTCGTATAAACAGCAAGCCCACTCGGGCTGCTGCCAGAGCTACGGAACCTTATAAATAGATAACTCTCAACCAATTATCCGTAGCTGTGTCAGCACTTAGAGTGCAATACAACTAAGAATTACATATTGGCGCGGTCATCGGGGCCGTAACGCTGGCGTAGTGGGTAGGGGCGCTGGCACAAATAAAACAAGGTGGGTGAAGGCATGGATAAAGTGAAGTTGCCGAAAGAAGTAGCACAAGCGATTGAAACACTAGAGAACGCAGAAATAACAACGTTTGGAATCATATGTTCTCTAGCTCATGAAAGATGGGGACATTCAGAACATGTTTCTGATGCTCATAAGGTTTTGCGTAGGTTCTCATTCGGAAACAGTGGCGGAAACACAGATATTATTCTCAAGGCTCTCGTAAATGGCTACGAATTAGAGCTGACGCCAGAAGAGAAGGTGTACGAATACTACCACGAACACACGGAAAATTCGGATGAAAAAGTAGGTGTGTGTCGAACGCTCAATCTTCTCGGCATCAAGATTGAAGGAGTGAACGCCCGATGCGTCAGACAGCAAGCCTGAACGGCGTCATCGACGCCGTAGTCGAAACGCTCTTAGTCCGGCAGAAACTTGTCCGTCGTTTGGATGAAGCTATGGTCGAACGAATCTTGATCGATGAGGTCGGATGGGAAAAGGCTGAAGAACTGCTAGATCGGATCCTGATTGAACCGGTTATCCAAGCGACTATCGAAGTGGACAAGCTGGACTTTTCAGAGCCTAGCAACAGTGTTGGTGGCTACTGGTTCGAAACGGAAGCTGGTCGGCGGGATTATATGAGGGACGTACTTTGAAAGAGGGTGAGAAAAAATGCCAAACAGCAACTTACTAGTTGGAGTAAGTAGGGTGTAATGCACTTCCTGCAAAAATGAATTCTATGAGTTCGAAAGCAACGAATTTGATAAATGTCCTTATTGCAAAGCTAATTTCATTGATATTAAGGCAGAAGTCATCAAAACAGATCAGATTCGTATTCAGGTTAATTACCTAACCGGAGAGATTAGCAAAGTGGAGAAATAAAAAGACCCGCGAGCAGGCGGGCCATAAAGGAAACTTGGTAAAAGTTCACCTTTAGCATAGCACTGACCCTATCAAAAATCAATTGGAGGGATAACGATGGAGATAAACATCTACTCACTGATTCCATACTCATACGAAGGAACTTTCTGACTTGAAGAAGTTATAGGGGAACACGAATCCCTTCATCATGGAGCAATTATCAATATTAAAAATCAAGAATATCTCATTCTAACACTTGCGATTCGCAAGGACGGAACAATTGTCCTAGAGTGTAGCAAATCATAGTCGAAACCAGCGCCCATTGTGGCGCCCGGTCTAGCAGGAATAGCCTCCTGCTACTGATGAGACAGGCTGGAAGGGATGGTGATACATATGATTCGTGCAGTGAAGTTTCAAAATGGCGTCTGCTTTCCAATAGAAGACGTGATCATTATGAGACGGATAGAGAACACTGTGGAAATTGCGCTTCCTTTTCATCAAGATACACCGAACCTTCAAATGAGTGTAAGCGAAGCGTACTCTCTTCTACGCGCACTAGATGAGGTGTGTAATGTTCAGGAACTACCAGCACAATGCAATAAAAAATGACCAGCGGGAACTGGTCATCGGGTTTGAAAATCACTTTCTATCACTGTACCACGATTGAACCTTGAAAACAACATAGGAGGTTGACTATGGGTAACGTAGTTTACGCGACGGACGGCCAACAACGCCGGATTGAGCCTGGAACGCACGCTATTCGGCTAGTCAATACATTGGACATGCCTCAAGAAGAATGGCTGCAATGGCGGCGTAAAGGCATCACAGGCAGCGATGTTGCTGGTATTTGCGAAGAAACAAAGTGGAGTTCGCCAACGAAAGTATACCTCGACAAACTCGGTCAGTTAGCACCTCAAGAAGATAACGAATCGATGTATTGGGGCCGGATTAACGAGGATACGGTTGCCAGGGAATACGCCAAACGGACCGGGCTTAAGGTACAACGGTGCAATGCTATGCTCCAGCACCCAGAGAATGAATGGGCGCTTGCGAATATCGACCGATTCATCATCGATAAAGAGCGCGGTAAGGGTGTACTGGAGTGCAAGACGACAAATGAGTACCAAAAGGACCTTTGGGAAGACGAAAACGTCCCTGAAGCCTATCAACTTCAGTTGCAATGGTACCTGTACGTTACTGGCTTGGATTGGGGAGCATTTGCAGTCCTGATCGGAGGGAATAAGTACAGACAGTTTCCGATTGTGCATCGAAACGAGCAAATCATTGAGGCCATTGTAAAAATTTGCGGTAACTTCTGGCATCAACATGTACAGGCTAAAATCCCACCGATGATGGACGGTTCAGATGTATCAAGCGATTTACTAAACACGATGTATCCTGATGCGAAGCCGAAGAGTGAGACAGAGCTGCCGAAAGAGGCTGACCAGTTGATTATTGACTGGCAACAGGCTGATGAAGAAATGAAGGCTGCTGAGGCTAAAAAGCAAAAGGTAGAGAACCAACTCAAATCATTGATCGGTGAATGCGAAAAGGGAATAACTTCAGAGCATATTGTTTCCTGGAAGCCAGTCACACGCAATACGGTGGATAGCAAGGCATTGAAAGAAGCACACCCAGATATCTATGAAAAATTCCTGAAGTCAAGTACGTCGCGTAGATTCTTAATTAAATAACTGGAGGCATACTCATGGCAGTGAAAAACGAAGGCAAATTAACTTCCAAGCTACAAGATAAGGCGAGAGGGGCGGAGGTAGCTCCTCCAACGCCAGCACAAACAATAGGCGCTTACCTTCAAAAAATGGCACCTGAAATTGAAAAGGCATTGCCTAAACATATGGATATCGACCGACTCACACGTATTTCTCTTACAACCATTCGAACGAATCCAGCGCTATTAAACTGCACAATGCCTTCACTGTTGGGGGCCGTTATGCAGGCTGCACAACTTGGTTTGGAGCCGGGATTGCTAGGACATTGCTACATCATTCCATATGGCAAAGAGGCCACATTCGTTATCGGCTATAAAGGCATGATTGATCTGGCGCGTCGGTCCGGAAATATCAAAAGTATCTATGCTCATTCGGTCTTTGAGAATGATGAATTTGAATATGAGTACGGATTACACCCATCACTTATACATCGTCCAGCTATGAAAGAACGAGGTGAATTCATTGGTGCTTATGCAGTTGCCCACTTCAATGACGGTGGATATCAGTTCGAATTCATGCCAAAGGAAGAAATTGAAAAACGAAAACTACGCTCTAAAGCTTACAAAAGCGGCCCATGGGTGACGGATTATGAGGAAATGGCAAAAAAGACAGTCGTTCGTCACATGTTCAAATTCCTGCCTATCAGTATCGAAATTATGAAGCAGGCTGCACAGGATGAGACAGTACGCAAGGACATTACCAGCGAGCCGAAAAGTGTCTATGGTGACGCAATAGAGGCCGAGGAGGTCTTTGCTGAAGATATTCCGATGGACAAGCCTACACAGACAGAAAAGCAGCCAGAAGGCAAGGACGATGAGCTAGACAAAGTAGCAAAAGAATTCGATGAAGGACTAATTTAGGGGCGCCTAGCGCTCCTCTCTATCAAATATGAGGGGGAAACTCTATGAAACAAGGACGGAAGCCGACGCGAAAACAGAAGCTGGCAATAAGAGCTGTACGACTGAACCCGGAGAACTGGCTCGTCACCAAAAATCTACCGGGCGAGCTTCACTTGGTGCACCGGGAAACCAACAGGGAGCGCAAGCTTCCGGTATAGGGGTTGAGCAACATGAAAGGCTGGATAAAGCTTCATCGTAAAGTGATGGAAAATCCCATTTTTAATGACCCGGCTCTCTTTCGTTTATGGTGTATGTGCTTGATGAAAGCTGCACATAAAGAACGTGAAATTTTAGTCGGATCACAGGTTGTCACCATACAACCAGGCGAGTTTGTAACTGGAAGAAACTCTCTTGAAGAGGAGTACAACAGGGGAATGAAGCCTAAAGATCGTGTACCGGGAATTACACTGTGGAGATGGCTAAATTCACTCGAAAAACTAGGAAACGTGAACATCAAAAAAACGAACAAATACTCAGTCGTATCAATAGTTAACTGGGACTTGTATCAACAAGATGAACAACAAATGAACAACAAACGAACAACAGATGAACAACAAATGAACACAAACAAGAATGATAAAGAATTAAAAGAATTACAAGAAATAAAAGATCCACTACTACAACAACAGGAGCAGGCTTTGGAATTTTTGGTAGGGGAGTATGAAAAAAATAAATTCTCACCTGTTGATGACGAAGGGAACATTCTTCCTTACCTGAAAAAAGAAATCTTCACATGGTTAACAAACGGGAGCTTTGATCAACCCGAAGAGATTATTCAAATGGCGCTTGAAGAAGCCTTACTTTCAAATGGCAGAGAATGGCGCTTAGTAAAAACGATTCTGGAAAGGTGGAAATCGGACCAGCTTCGCACGGTTGAAGATATCCAACGGGACCATGAAGAGTTTAGAAAATCCAAAGAACAAAAAGTGATTCCGTTACGAAAAGGAGATCGCGATGAAAAACATACGAGAGTTCCTCAAAAACGAAAATATGACATTTCCAGATGGTGAAGCACTAGAGGCTTTCAAACGACAACGAGAAGAAGAAGATCGGGCAATGGTGCAACGAATCCTACAGGAAAACAAGGAAGCCAGAAAGGCAAAATATCAGCGTGTGTTTAACGAAAACAGCTTGATATCTCCGGCCTTACGAACAGCTACTTTTGAAAACTATGAACCGGGAACGTTCGAACTGCGAGAAGCCAAGCGTATCACAATGGACTACGCTGAACGGTTCGCATTGGATGACCCTCACAACCTCCTGATGATGGGTGATTATGGTGTCGGAAAATCGCACTTGGCTGTATCGATTACCAAACGACTAGCCGAGAAGGGATTCACCAGTATCTTTGTTTCCACACCGGAACTGTTAACAAAAATCAGGTCCACATACAACCGGGATAGCAATCATAGCGAGCTGGAATTGCTAGAACTGATAAAAACCGTTGATTGCTTAGTGTTAGACGATATCGGTGCAGAATACGGTACGGATTGGGCTGTAACGAAAATGTTCGAAGTCGTAGACAGCCGACTTGGCAGACACACGATTTATACAACGAACCTGGGGCCGGAAGAGCTGGCAGAACGATTAGGACCGAGAAACATGTCACGCATGAAACAAGACACGGAAATTCTACTCATGCAAGGTGACGACTATCGTGACACGGTTCTATGCAGGAGGGAAAGACGATGAGCGACGTAAATCAAGACACTTCTCTTCTTGTCGAACCGGAAGCTGAGGAACAAGTTCTCGCCCGGATGCTAAGCGACGATCAGGCTATCGAGGAGGTCGCTGACTTTCTACTCCCAGAACACTTCTACACCAGCAACTACCGGAAGCTGTACCAGGAGGCGCTTAGACGCTGGGAAGGTGGCGAAGAGCCTGCGAACCTAGCGAACATGTTGCCGATGATGGAAAAGCTCGGTGTCGATGTGATGAAGCTTACAAACATGGCAATCGATATCGCTATCTGGGAAATGAAGCCGCTGGCTGAGCGTCTAGTGCAGGCGGACGGTGTACGTAAGGCCATGAAAGCAGGATATGAGCTTATTCAAATGGCAAACATGAGCCGGATGCTAGACTCTGATGAAATCCAACGCACGATTACAAAGGCCACAGAAACGCTCGCCGAAATTGGCGAGAGCCAAGCGAAAAACACTATGCGCTCGGTACATGACATTCTGATGGAGCATACGGACAAGCTTGAACAAACCATCTGGGGTGACGAAGAAAGAGAAGTGGTGGGACCTAGCATCATGACAGGTATGCCTGATTTAGACGAACTGACAAACGGCTATAAGGCGCCTGAATTAATCGTCATTGCAGCTCGACCATCTGTAGGAAAAACAGCTTTTGCTAACCAACAGGCACTCAATATCGCTGAGAAATACGCAGAAAAAGGCCCTGTTGCTCTCTTTTCACTGGAGATGGCTGCTGAGGAGCTGGTAACCCGGATGCTTGGTAACCTGGCTCACTTGGGGGGATTAGGTAACCGAAAGCTGACCGAGGAGGAATACAACAAATACACTATGGCTGTTGGTCTTCTGGCAAATCATAACATCATGATTGACGACGAGGCCAAGCAAACTGTTGCCAAGATTAGAGCGAAGGCTCGGCGGTTACAGAAAGAGCAAGGTTTATCAGCTATCTTTATCGATTATCTGCAATTCATCGAGCCACCAACAAAGGGCATGAACCGAGCTGACGTTGTGAGCGAGAATACAAAGGCACTGAAGAACATGGCGAAGGAGTTAGGGGTTCCGGTTATCGCGCTCGCTCAGGTGGGTAGGCAAGTCGAACAGAGAGCCGACAAACGCCCGATGATGTCAGACCTTCGAGAGTCTGGGGAAATCGAGCAGACGGCAGACAAAATTATGTTTCTGTACCGGGATGAATACTACAACCGGGATACCGAGAAGAAAAGCATCCTAGAGGTTGACTTGGCAAAGAATCGGAACGGGGCTACTGGGAGGCGAGAGCTTTGCTTTATCAAGGAGTACGGGAAAATTCGGAGCTTGGAGGTACAACATGCTGAGCAGTTGGCAATTGTTTAACGAGGTGGGGATAACGCAATGATATGCCGGGTGTTGTTTCCTGAAAAGGCACGGGCCATTGATTTATCAGTTTCCCTGGCAAGCTTAGCAACGCAGCTCATGAAGGCAGAAACCCATCAGCGGCGCGTAACAGGGATGCGTTTTAACAAACAAGATAAAGCCATTGAGGTTGAACTGGAGGAGATACCAGATGGAAAAGAAACGTCGGAAGCCACAACCTAGCTCACGACCAGTATTGTTACCAAGGAAAGTTACGGATTGGATTCAAAACAATAACACAATCGGCAGAACGAACGAGAATGCACTCGGCGGTGGTCGTCCGGCATGGAACGGGAGGAAGAAAGCATGAACAAAAAGCAAATACGTGACACAAACGCGCTCCTGAAGCTTGAAAATATCGCATTGAAAGAGCAATTAGCTGAATGGCAAGCCAAGTATGAGCGAGTTTTTCGGGAGTCTGCTCGAAAAGAGATTCAGCTTTCTAGGCAAATCTATTTCCTTGAGGAAGAGCTGCGAAAGGCAAGTGGAGCCACAACCGAGCAAAGCGGCCTAGTGGATGCCTATCGGAAAGTGCTTAATAACGAATTAGTCCGACAGCAGCCGACGCCAGTACACATTCTCTGGACGGGGGTTAACCAGTGACACGCTACGTTGGCATCGACCCAAGTACGAAAACTGGACTTGTTGCTCTCTCGCCTTCAGGGAGGACGCTAGACGCTCGGGAGATAGAGGGGAAGGGCGAAGACCCACGACGTATGTACAGCATCATACAAGCTGTTTCTAAGGCTATTCAGCCAGACGATATTATCTGCATTGAGGGATTCGGATTCGCTTCACAGTCGGGCTTTCTGCTCGGTGGTATCGGCTGGGGAATTCGAATGGAATTGTATCGACGCGGTATCCCTTATCAAGAAGTATCGCCAAACGGATTGAAGAAGTTCACGGGAGCTGGGGGAACGGCTAGCAAAGCCGAGGTTGCTGTAGAGACATTCAAACGTTGGGGTTTTCAATGCAAAAGTGACAACGTGACAGATGCTTACGTACTTGCCCAGATAGCTAGGGCGATGCATAAAGATATAAAAATCACCAAGTTTCAGCAGGAAGTTATTAATGCGATTCGCAATCCACAAACAAAATCTAAGAAGAAAAAGGAGAATAAAACAAGATGAATAGTGAATTTCGTGCACATGTAGCTGGTTTGAATACAACGGACAAGAAAATAAAGTTAACGCTGGAACTAGATGCGGAGATTAACCCAAACGCTCTTTTCTCGGTTCACCAAATGGTAGGCGAGAAGGTAATTGTCAACATGGGAAGCCCTCAAATGTCAATGAACTTCGATGAGCCTGAGAATGAAGAGATGCATCTTGAACAGCCAGCGGGAATCAAGTATGAAACGGACTCTTCTGGGGTTGTAGTGAATATGTTCCCGTTACCGGAGCCAACTCAGGAAGAAAAACAGGAGCTAGCGGCAGAGGGTGAGACAGTTATCGAGGGCGAGTTTACGGTGGTTACAGAAGACCAAGAAAAAAAAGAACAAGAGCGGGACAACACCGAACAGGGGCCGACAGAAAAGGAAATCGAAGAGTACATTCTGAGCGGTAAAGCTCCAATCTTCGAAGATATCAAATTTGATTTTCCTGAGTTGCTGCATAAGAAGCAGAAGTTAGGCAGTTGGAAAAAGGTCGCTATGCAAACGGGTGACTCCATCGGACAGCTAACACGGGAGTACAAAGCGTATAAAGCACGTGTAGCCGAGCAGATGCGAGATGGAGATACAGCTTAATAATCGGTTGCCCGCCGGGGAGACTCGGTGGGTGGCCTAAGGAGATGGAGAACATGGAAATCAAAACGCAGGAACTCAAAATTGAAGTAGTTAGAATGACTCGAAATGGAAAAAACGGTATCGGGGTTGTTCTGCCGATTGGTGGCAACATTCAAAGATTAATTGATAAAGATGCAAAAGCGGGTGTGAGGTTAGTGGAATTATACGTTGCTATGCTGGAAGCCGCAGCGCGTGATGTGCTAGAGGAGGGAACGAAATGAACGTAACCAATGGCACATACGAAGCAACAAATCTGCTGGCAGAGTGGTGGGAAGGGGAAGAACCTTCGTTTAAGGTGAACGATGTTGTGACTATTATCGAAACAAATGAAGACGGAATTATAAAACGTGTATTTAAGGATTTGGAAGAGTGCTTAGTCCGACATAAGGATGTTAGAAACTCCAATGAAATCGAAACATATTACACGCACTCTTTTTTCCGGTTCGATGAATTGCGGAAATAAAAAAAGGCCGACACAGAGCCTTATAACAAAGGAGGAAAAAACATGAAACTTTTCTACACGGAACAGTTTAAAAAAGCGATAGAACAAAATCCTGAGCGGCTTGAAAAGTTGCTTGCCAGTATTATTGAATCACCATATCAAAGCGAACATGGTGATATGTGGATGAATAAAAAGCATGCTACAGCTGTATGCTCTGAACTTTATTATGCCGTAATGGATGAAAAGTTTTCTGAAAGCATTGATTTTCAAGCGTTAGCAGATGAATCGGATGAATTATTATACATTGTTGGTTAAGTGTTTATAGCAATAAAAAGGCCGACACAGGTCGGCCATAAAAAGAAGGTTATTGCTGAGAAAAATTTCACGCCTTCAATATACCACATTTAGGCAAATGGGTAAATAAGGAAATTGATAGGAGGGACATAAAATGCGCGAGATTAAGTTTAGAGCTTGGGATAAAAATTTAGAAAGGTTGTACAACCCCGATTATGTTCAAGAGTATTTTCATGAAATCGTTTCGGACAACAAACGATTTACGTTGCTTCAATACACCGGGCTGAAGGATAAGAACGGTAAGGATATTTTTGAGGGGGATATCCTTGAATATAAAAAACTAAGTTTTCATGAGGATGGGGTAGAACGAGGCCATGTTTGGTACAACGAATACGCTGAATGGTCGGTAAACAACTGGCTTTTAAATAGAATTTACAGACGAGCTGAAGTCATCGGCAACATATTTGAGCATCCCGAACTGCTGGAGGAACAACATGTCTGAACCTATTCACTTAATCATCCAGGGGGAACCAGTTGCTCAAGGTAGACCACGAGCTGGAAAGATAAATCGAGGGAGATTACGTGGACAAACAGTCCTCTATGACCCGGAAAAATCAAAGGATTATAAGCTATATCTAAAATTCGTAGCATCGCAACAAGCGCCAGAAAAGCCGCTGGAAGGGCCTCTGCAACTTGTCGTACATATTTATCGGTCCATCCCTAAAAGCTTCAGCAAAAAGAAAACAGCAGCGGCAGACGCAGGTCAAATCAGGCCAACAACAAAGCCAGACGCAGACAATTACCTAAAAGGCATCAGTGACGCGCTAAATAAAATCATCTGGCAAGATGACTCGCAGATTGTATCCGCAACGGTAGAGAAATGGTATAGCCAGCAACCACGGATTGAGGTCATTGTTCAAACGATAGGTGAGACAGCATGACAAACACAGATAAGGCGCTTGCCCTCATGCTTCCCCGCCTAAAAAGTAAAGAAAGTAGGCGAATGACCATGGTAGGCAATACGGCTATTCGTATGATAGAGCAACACTTAAATAGTTATGAATCTAAAAGGAGCTGGTCACATGGAACTCACTAGTAAAGGCACGTTGTATTTCGATGGAAAGCCAATCGCAGAAGTTTTGAACGTGTTTTTCAAACGTCAGGAGGCAAAGGATTATACACCTATCGCTACACAACGTAAGTTTACAGGTGCTATGACCGGAACATATAACAAGAAGGCATTAGATAACCTCGTATCAGAAGTTGGTAAACATAAGACACTGTACCGATTACACAAGATTTTGCATAAGACAAAAAAACAGCGGATTAAACGCAAAGTGGCCAGTCGGATTTCTCAAATGGAGCAGTGGTCATAGGTGGTGGTCATTCATGGAGTCAAAAGAAATAATCGGTGATTTGTTTCCGCAGCTCCCACATGTGAAGCCCAAAAAGAATAAGGAACTATATTGCGGCGGATGCAAGTACTTCCCGTTTTCAGGGAAACAGAAGGAGCGTTGCGGGAAGGTGTAGGGCATGGGTGTAAGCGGAAGAGGGAGAAGGAACAAGATGAGAATGCTTGATTTGTTTTCAGGAATAGGTGGTATTTCTCTTGCTGCTGATTGGGCCGGGATAGAAACAGTTGCTTTTTGCGAAATTGAGCCATTTCCTCAGAAGGTATTGCGGAAGAATTGGCCGGGCATTCCGATTTTCGGAGATATTAAAAAACTTAATTATAGAAGATTAATGAGGAAGTTATACAAACAAGGGGTGATAGACAGCCATGACCACTCAATTGACATTATTTGCGGAGGATACCCTTGCCAGCCTTTCAGTAATGCCGGGAAGCGACAAGGCCAGGCGGACGACCGCCATCTCTGGCCGGAAATGTTTAGACTTGTGCGGGAACTCCGGCCCACTTGGGTTGTTGGAGAGAATGTTGCTGGACACATCAGCTTGGGCCTCGATGATGTACTTGCTGACTTGGAAAGCGAAGGCTACCAAGCAAGGGCGTTTGTACTTCCAGCTGCAGCCGTCGGCGCTCCCCACAGACGAGACAGGGTGTTTATCGTGGGCTACTCCAAACACAATGGATACTCTTCCACAGCGATCAGAGGAAGCCTTAATCCGTCAGGCCACGACTACCAGGAAAGGAAGGAAGCGGCCAGCAAACCTAAGGGAGCAAGTCAATCCGGAAACTGTAAAACTTTGGCCCACACCCCAAACAAGGGACTACAGAAGCGGAGACAATCCAGAATCGCCACGGCAGGCACGGAAGAAAGAACAGGGATGGAGCCAGAATTTGAACGATGCAGTGAAAGTATGGCCTACTCCAACAAACAGCATGATGACAATGGGAGATGTACAGCAAGCGAGATATTCAGGGAACGACAAGCGCAGACCATCTTATCAGGAAGCAAACAAAGCATGGCCGACACCGACAGTAAACGGAAATCACAATCGGAAGGGCCTATCCAAAACTTCGGGAGACGGGTTATCGACAGCAGTCAAGACTTGGCCTACACCAGCGGCACAGGATGGGAAGAACAGCACACTTCCTCCAAGTCAAATCGATCGGGATACAGTTCCGGGAGCATTAATGAGAGAGGGGCAACAAGGACAACTCAATCCAGAATGGGTGGAGTGCTTGATGGGATTTCCGATTGGTTGGACGGACATAAGTGGCCTGCAGGATATGGACAAGAACAATATGAATGGGAGCCTCCACGAGTAGCTACAGGAGTTAAAGACAGAGTTTGGAGATTGAAAGGGCTTGGTAATGCGGTTGTTCCACATCAGATATATCCGATATTCGCAGCGATTGTCACGATATGGTCGCAGTCACGATAAGGAGGAAAAAGGATGAGCGAAGATAAAGGGCTTCATGTAAAGTACATCGTTACAAAAGTTGATACCGGTGAGATTGTAAACAACTGCTTTGTATTACGTCCAGATAAAGATCCGGCAGCACTAGCAGCATTAAAAGCCTACGCATACATGACAACGAATCCAGAATTGGCAGCGGATATTTTTTGTTGGATAGCGTCCATCGAGAAAGAGGTGACTCATGAATAAGCGTGAAAAAAACCGGGTCAAGCTTACATGCAGAAAGAAAGAAAAAACATCTATATGGCTTGTGAAGATTATGATTTTTGCTGGGGAAGAGATGAAGTCAAACGGTTCAGGGAGATGTGGGAAGCAGGTGAATCCTTGATAGACATATCTAAAGTACTTGGTAGGCATGTAAATGAAGTAGCCATATTGGTGATTGATCAGGCTGAGAAAAAGAAAATTGAGATGCACGGTAGTAAGGCATTCGGACAAGCTGTATAGCGTAGGGGGAGTAGGCTATGACGAACCTCATTGTTTTACCTAAATATCCTTGCTCATTCTGCAAGAAAAGAGAAGCTACACAGTTCTGTGATTTTGTGATTGGTTATAGCTGGACAACAGCAAAAGACGAAAACGGAAAGATGATCGGCCCCCAGCAAAAAACTTGCGATAACCAAATATGCAAAGGGTGTGCAACCAACATCTGTGGTTATGATTTCTGTCCTTCTTGTAATGAATTAAGAATGTTAGTAGAGAGAAAACACGACAAGCGAAGAGGAAGACTGATGATAGACATTGTTCTTGGAGAGTTTCAATTAGATGAAGAGTGATTGTACGCACTGCGGCAATATTGCGAATGAATGGAGTGATTTCTAATGGATATACCCAAAAGGATTCTAGATAAGGTTGATCGAGCTCACCGTCATCATCAGAAAAAGCTTACCCTTATAAACGAAATTGAAGATTGGCTTACTAAACAAGGTTTGGATATAGAGGTACTACGTAACGAACTTGATGTTATTACGGAGTTAGATTATGGGATGACTAGTGAGCAATTCAAAGAAGCGATTAACAGTTACTTAGAGGGCATATAAAGAGTTTCGTAATACAGCGATATTGCGACAAAAAGGAGAGGATACAATGAGTAACCTTCGCGTAATTGCAAGTGAATTGGTTCCAGTATACGCAGATGAACAGGGTAACAATTTAGTCAACGCTCGAGAACTACATGAGTTTTTGCAAGTAGAAACACGCTTCAACGACTGGATTGAGCGAAGGATTGAAAAGTACGGCTTTGTAGACGGTGAGGACTTTCACTCATTTTTGAGTAAAAGTAATGGTGGTCGGCCTTCTGTTGAATATATCCTTGCGATCGATACGGCAAAAGAAATATCAATGGTAGAAAACAATGAGCGCGGGCGACAAGTGCGCAAATACTTCATCGAAATGGAACGGCGGGCCAAAGAAGTAAGGAACAATGTCATTCCTCTCGATGAGCGTCAGGTACGCATGGAGCTCCTAAAATCAGCACTTGAACATGAGGAACGGCTTGAATCAGTAGAGCAGAGACTTACAGAAGTAACCCGTAAGGTAGAAGAACAAATCACCCTACAGCATCATGAGCAGTATGCACTACAAAAAGCAATCAATCGTCGTGTACTTGATTTAGCTGGTCGGGCCGAATTTCAACAACTAGGATTCGACGAACAGAATTATATTACTCCTGACCTTAGAAAAGTAAAGAGGAAGCTATACAGCCAGATTCACCGTTCCATCAAAGATTGTTTTGCTGTCGCCAGTTACCGGGATATACGTCGATGCGATTTTGAAGAAGCGATGAAATATGTAC
>NZ_KE952895.1:0-29683 GCF_000466385.1 Aneurinibacillus aneurinilyticus ATCC 12856 | reverse complement strand
ACGTTATAAATAAACCCGAGCCTTGGTCCCACCCAAGGCTCACTAAAGAATATAACACAAGCCTACAGGTGAAGAAATATAGAACATATGGGAATGGGAAGGAGAATGAAGCGTGACTAATATAGAATGGACTGATCGCGTCTGGAATCCAGCTACTGGTTGCACGAAGGTATCAGAAGGGTGCAGGAACTGTTACGCATTTGAAACGCATAATAGAAGACATAAAGGCTTCATGAACGGTGCCAAGCTTCCCAAACAGTATGCAGAGCCCTTTAACAAGATTCAGTTGTTTCCTGATCGACTGCTTCAACCGTTAAGGTGGAAGAAGCCACAACGTATATTCGTTAACAGTATGAGTGATTTGTTTCATAAAGATATTCCATTCAAATATATCGATCAAGTATTTGCGGTTATGGCCCTTACTCCACGACATACGTATCAAGTTCTTACGAAGCGGCCTGAGAGAATGCTGCAATATTTTCAATCAATGAATCGAGCGGAAATGATTGAATGTTGGCAAGAAACGGCATATGAGCTTACGAAGGACGATGAGGCGGCATGCTTTGTGGCAAACCGATTAAATGGGGTACTTCCGAATGCGAAACCAGGATGGGCGATACAGAACGTGTGGTTAGGAACGAGTGTGGAAAATCAAAAAACCGCAGATGAGCGTATCCCGCTTCTTTTACAAACACCTGCAGCTGTCCGCTTTCTCTCCTGCGAACCGTTGCTCGGTATGGTGGATTTAAAACTACATGATTCACTCTTATATCATACAAGCGGTTGGTGGCCTCCTCTTTCGGAATATACAAAAGTAGGCGAGGTGATTGATTGGGTAATTGTTGGCGGAGAGAGTGGTTCAAAGGCGCGGCCTATGCATCCAGATTGGGTACGAAGCATCCGTGACCAGTGTGCAGAATTTAATATTCCATTCTTTTTTAAACAATACGGTGAATACGCACCTATTCATGAGTTACGAACTAATGAACCAGGGATTAAGGGTAAATTGTGGGTGAACTTTGACCCTGATACATCGGTTTGCAGAGTCGGGAAAAAGAAAGCCGGTCGGCTACTAGATGGACAAGAATGGAGTCAGTTTCCTGATGCTGAATACCAGGATTGCGGTGAATGCTCATGCAAGTAACTGAGCATGAACAAGTAGAGCAAATGGATATATTCCAGTTAGTACAGCAACCCATTATGGAACCAGTACCCGATAAAATCTATTCTCCAAGAGAACTAACAGAAATGGGTTGTAAATGGACACCCAAGGATGAGGAACGATGGAAAGCGGAAATACGGAAGGTATACGACCGTGTGAGAAGAGAAACCGGGCGTTTTATTAATTGGTTTGAAGCAATTGAAATATACATCATGGAGCGTGACAAATAGTGAACATCAAGAGACAGACATGCAGCTTATGCAATGGAGAAGGACGTACAGGAGGGCATGAATGCCCTTCCTGTGGGGGCAAAGGATACATTGATGTAATTGATTACGAAAAGCAAATTGACCCGTTTTGGGACAAGTTGAAACTGTCTGATGAACCGGAATTTTAGGAGGGGAATAAGGATGTCTTTGTATACAACCTTTGAAACATGGGATGAAACAATTGAATATTTAAAATCTGTCGATCGTCCTCAATGTTTTACAGTTAATTATTTGCCAAAAGAAAAAGAATACGCTTTGTGGATAGGGAATCAACCATATGATTTTTATGAAGAACTTATCGAACAACAGCGACAAGAAATTAAAGAAAGGGAAAGGATTTCTGATGTTCAAAATGTTCATTTAACAAGGAACGGCAAAGAAATCATGAAACTAATTGATGAAAAAACGGAATTGCAATATCAACTTCTACAAGAAAAAGAGAATAGAAAGCTTGCTCGATATGAATTAAAAAGGCTTTATAGAAAAGTTGAACCCACCAGTAATAGTAATGTCGACCGTCACTTCAAACAGGTTATAGAAATGCTTAAAAAAAGATAAAAAATAAGCCCCTTCATTTGAAGGAGCGAGAGCTGGGGAGTAAATCATGTTGCTATTACCTACATGATATATTTCCCTACATTCGAGAAATTAAACATAAAAAGCCCTCACAGTCCGCCAACTGTAAGGGCTAAACAGGGAAACTCTAACACACTATACATTACGAGTCATTTGAGACAAAGTTACAAATAAAAAAATTCCCCTCTTCGGTAGCAGCCGTTGAGGGGAAAATACCTGCTCATATACATACTTACATTATATCACAGAGCGGGGGAACACAGAGATGAAATCAATTGAGTTAACACCAGATATAAGCACTATGAAAGTAGAAGTTCCAGTAACAAACGAAGCATACATGGTCTTAATATGCGAAGGTAAAGCAAAGCTGATAAAGCTTCCTGAAAACGGAGAAACCAGGATAGTCATGCACCAGAAAAAGATTAAGCGGCATTTAAATACAGAGGGCGAAGAGTTCTAAAAAATAGTATCGTTGTGATAAAGGGGTGAGGGAAGTGAACAGCAAAATAAACGTGCGGCTCTGGCCAGAGAAAATAAGCATAGAATTTGATTTCATTCTAAAACAAGAGGGGGATCGCTTCTACGAACATTGTAAGAACGCGATTCATCCCCCAATTGAAGGAGATTTTGAAGAGGTATTATCTAAGATTAGGGAAATAGCTAGCGAATACGATGAACTTCGAATAGGTGTATATGGCTCGTGGTTTGGAATAAAAAATCAAAACGGAGAATGGCAAGATTACGATCTTAATTTTCCGAAGGTTGATTATAACAAATACCACTGTGCGACTCTCTACAGGGAGTATTTAAAGCAGGAAGAAAATAAATAGATAAACGTTCTACTGGCCAATCCAGAGGACACTGACAAGCATTAAGCAGGACAAGTATACCTGCATGCTGTTGGTGTCCTCTTTTTATTTGAAAAGGGGGATACAGAATGCGTTTTGAGGACCTACTCACGCCGGATAAAAGGAGAAGGCTAAATAGGATGCGGCAGACGCCAGAGAGAGCGGAGCAACAGGAGCCAGTAAAAGACGAGCTGCCTACGGTATATGTGCCAAGCAAACGTGAAAGAGAACGTGAGGAATTCGAGCGTTTAATGCGCGGATCGGCTTATACACGCCGTCGTGGAGCTATTAGACAGACACGCCATTCTTAATAATAAACAAATAGGGGGATTCATATTATGAACAAGCAATTATCATTTCTTCCGGAGATCGACCGTAAAGCTACTCAGAAGCGTGTAGAGGATATGCTAGATACGGTTCGTGTATATAAACAAATCGGATTTGTACGTAGAGAAATAAAGAATACCCCAAGCTATGATCCGCGCTTTCACGGAGCTACAAATCTTACGACTGATCAGGTAGGAGACAATGCGAGCTGGAATGTAGATGCGGAGCAACGGATTAAGGAAATTACGGAAAGAGTAGACAAGGCCATTAGTCGATTAAGTAAAAAGGAACGGGAAATCATCATCAAACGTTACTTGGAGGAAGAAGACGCTTATGATTACATCATTTGCGGCGAAATAGGTATGAGCAAACGGTCTTACGAAAGAACGAAAGCTCGTGCATTTTATAAACTGGCTTTTATGCTTCGCCTGGAAGTTATGGTAGAGGCAGAGCCGGCATTTTAAAAAGGTGGCGGGAAAATGGCGGCTTTTTGGCGGGAAAATGGCGTGCCGTTTGGATAAGGGGGTGTTATGATGATATTGTCGATAGATAAGCAAAGGGGCTACTCCAAGGGAGTGGTTTTTTGTTATTAAAAGTCGAATAGTGTCGAACGAAATAACTTGTCCTAAAGATTTGTTTTATCTAGTATTTTATGTAAATATACCCATGTAGTTAAATATAGGAGGAATATATTAATGTCTAAAGAAGTAATTTTTATAGAGGATGAAGATACACAAAATATAGAAAAAGAAAAACAAAATGTATTTAGTGTTTATGCTAATTCTTTTAGGATTGCCTCAGGATACAGTGACACAATTATTACATTACTCGAACAGCATCCAGATGGTTTGAATACTTTAGGAAGAGTAAGGGTTAGCCCTCAAGCATTGAAGGAATTAACAAACCGTTTGAAGGAAATAGTTGAGGATTATGAAAAAGAGTACGGACCTATTCCCCAAAGAAAAGCAAATACTAAAAAAGTCGTCAAAAAAGTCGTCAAAAAAGAAATTAACTAAGGAAAACTGCATTACCGCTACAGAAATGGGGTAATAGTTTGGATAAAGAGTTTGACGAAATCGAAAATGTTTATCAAGATGAAGATAAGGATTCTTATTTAGTTCTTGAAAATAGTGACCTAAAGCAATATGAAACTGATGAATACGAGTATGAATATGAAGTAGCGGAGTATGATAAGTCGGAAGATGAGGAAGAATATATAATCACTACAACCGATCCTTTCGAAAGACCAGTAAAAGTAAAAAAAATGACTTGGGAAAATCATGTTACAGATGGGGATCATGACAGGACTGAATTTTTAGGGCAGGAATGGCTGATTGAAAATGTAATTCGAAATCCCTCCATTATTATACGCGATAATCCTGATGATCCAGAAAATAAAAGGGAACGATATTTAGATTTGGTTGTTCTTCCAGAAGCTAGCACTGTTAGAGAAATCGTTATCGTCGTTGATCATAGTTACAAACAAAGGGAGTTTGGGGATGTGGTAACAATAATCTCCAAAAAGAAGTTAAATCAAGAGCGTTTGAAAGGGGGAGCTATTTATGTTCGCCACCAACCACCCACAACGAAAAAAGATAAAGGTTAATTATGATACGGAGCATGATGTTCTGTATATCTATATTGGCGAACATAAACCTTCTTATGCTGATGAAACAGAGCCCGGTATTTTTGTGAAAATCTCTGATGATGATGATGAAACAGTGACTGGATTGATTATTATGGATTACAGTCAAAAGGATTATGAATCCTTAAGAAGAAATTTGCCAATTAAGGTCAATTTTAATAAAATCAATAAACTTATTCATTAAAGTCGCTCATACCGAGCGGCTTTTTATTTTGCCTTGGAGGTGATTGGATTTGGAAACGCAACAAGTAGCAGTTAATTGTAATAAGTGCAAAGGAGATTTTGTGATTAATACTATTAAGCTGGAGAAGTTCAATGGTGGGATTGAGAGGAATTATTTCACCTGTCCACACTGCCAAGAGCAGTATACAGCCTTCTATACCAATCAGAAGGTACGTAAGAATCAAACGGAAATGGCTGCATTGAGGTGGAAAATTCAGCGTGCTACTTTTATCAATAAGGTAAACAGATTTCTTAAGCAGATAGAAGCATTACGGAAAGACAATGAAAAGGAAATGAATCGGTTACGTGAAGAGATGGGAAGGAGATAACCAAGAATGGATAAGGACAAGCTACTTTATCTAGAACAGAACGGATACAAACCTATTACCGATGAAATCATTCGTGAATCGTTTAAAAGCTTATATGAGAATGCGCCACATATTGCTAAGGAGAAAGAGGCAGAAGCCAAGAGGAAATACAAATATTACAAACGTTATGGTAATGAAATTATGCTGTATAGCATGGAGTACTTAGAGCGAAATAGTATCGATGAATTAAAACGAAATGCGATAAAGACGGAACGACGCTTTCTATAAGGGAAGAATAAATGAAACGTAATCGTGAACAGGATCGATACTATGACAAGTATAAGCGCAACAAGGAAGCCAAGCGATTCTATGACAGCGCAGCCTGGCGTAAGTGCCGGGACTACGTACTGAAGCGTGACAACTATCTGTGTCAGCCATGCCTCAAGCAGGGTATGAAGCTGAAGCCAGCTGATACAGTACACCACATCAAACACTTTGACGAGGCACCAGAATTGGTGCTTGACCCAGATAACCTAGAGTGTGTATGCAATGCCTGTCATAACAAGTTGCACCCAGAGAAGGGACAAGGCAAGGCAAAGGAGAAGAGCAAGCAACGTAAGGTAAGAGTGATACAGGTAGAAGCGAATAGGGAAGTATGGTAACGGTCACTTGATGAGTGGCTTTTTTTATTTTGATAGGAGGGAATAAGGATGGAAGTAATTTACGAATGTATACCATGTAGAATTCAAAGGACTGGAAACCTTACAATACTAGCAGGTTCGAATTGTCCCGAATGCAAGGGACCAATGTTTCCAGTAAGGGAGAGGGACGAGAACATTAAAGCTAGACCAAACAAAGAGAGCGTCGAAATCAAGCTCGCGTATCTTAAAGAACTTCGTAATTTAGCAGATACTCATCGCTTTGTTACTGATGGAAGTTTAGTCGAACGAGTTCGTAGAGTGTGCGATAGTATCGAAGAAGATTTGAGGCTGTCAGGGACATAGCCCCCCTACCCTCAAGGTTGAAAGGGAGGGCGCCACAGACCGGTGCCCCCCTTCGTTTACAACGCGGACCTATTTTTTATGTGAGGGGGGGGTGTCATGTACAAGCCTAAGAAGGAAATTAAAAGTCGAGAAGCTAAAAAGTTATTCCAAATCCTGATTCGTGAGTTAGAGCTAGATGATAATTTAAGCGACCGTACGATAATGATTACAGACAATATTGTTTTGCTCGAGCAGTTGAAACAACAACATCTTGATGATATTAAAAATCGTGGTGTTGTGGAGTTGTTTATCAACGGATCGCAACAAATCTACCGACAAAACAAATCTGTCGATGCCATTATAAAAATCATTGAGCATCAACGAAAGCTCCAGGCTGAGTTAAAGCTCACCCCTGCCTCAGATAGAAAAGTGTCTGGAGCGTTGGACCCGGAAGGTCAAAAGGGTGATGAATTTGACCGTTACTAAGTTGAAAACAACGGAGTATGCAATTGGTGTAACGTCACATTTGATTGTTACTTCGAAAAAGGTTTATCAAGCCTGTAAACGGCATTTAAATGACCTAAAAAGGCAGGGAACAAGCAATTTTCCGTTCATATTTGATGAGGAAAAGGGATATCGGCCTGTTGGATTCATCGAACGTTTCTGTAAACCATCCCAGGGAGAATACGATCGATTGGAGCTGCAACCGTGGCAACATTTTATTATCGGATCGTTATATGGATGGGTTCATAAAGATACCGGGCTCCGTCGATTCAAAGAGGGGCTTATTTTTGTTGGACGAAAAAACGGGAAATCTACCCTTGTTTCTGGATTATCTCTCTATATGGCATCGAAAGACGGTGAGAATGGCGCTAGGGTGTATCAACTTGCCAACTCTAAAGCACAGGCTCGGGAAGTATTTGATGAATGCAAGGCGATGGTAAAGAAGTCGCCTTTGCTTAAAAGACACTTTAATGAACGACAATACGAAATTAGATACGAGAAAACTTTATCTAAGATTGAACCACTTGCTAGTGATAGTGAGAAGCTGGACGGAAAGAACTGTAGCTTTGGGGTGTTCGATGAGATTCACGAATACAAGGACTACAAACTTATTAACGTCATTAAAAATAGTACAGGGGCGCGACAACAGCCTCTCCTTCTCTATATCACAACGGCTGGGTACCAATTAGATGGTCCGCTCATGGATTATTACGAGAAAGCTACTGATGTATTGGATGGAGCCTCACATGATGAGAGAGCTTTCTTTTTTATGGCCGAGTTAGATGAAAACGATGATATCGAAGATCCGACCAACTGGATAAAAGCCAATCCGAATTTAGGGCTGACATTGAAGCTGGAAACACTAATAGAGGAATGGGCGTCCCGTAAGCTCATTCCCAAGGAACGTAGCGACTTTATTATGAAACGCTTTAATCTCTTTGTAAAATCGGGAAAAGAGTCGTTTTTAAGCTTTGAAGTTCTTAAACGAAATAAAAAAGAGGTTTCTGTTGAAAACTTTTACGGAAAGTCGTGTGTGGGTGGTTTCGATTTGTCCGACACAGAAGACTTCACCAGTGCTTGTCTAGAGTTTCCTATCGTTGAAACAGGGGAAGTGTTCGTGATATCTCATTCCTGGATACCGGAGAGAAAGGTGCTGCAAGACAACGAAAAAATTCCATATCGCGAGTACGAAGAATTGGGGCTGTTAACTATAGTTCCGGGAGAATACGTGAAAAAAGAATACGTATACGACTGGTTTGTGGAGCAATCTAAACATTTCAGCATCGAGCTTATCACTTATGACCCGGCCAAGGCGTTTGGGCTGGTAGAAGCATTGAATGCCTACGGATTTAAAACGGAAGTTGTTCGACAAGGACACACGACACTAGGTCCGGCTGTTGACGACATCAAAGAACGATTCATTGATGGTAATGTCATATTCAATAACAATCGTCTTTTTCGATGGTATGTGAACAATGTGAAGATGGTTGAGGATAGAAATCGAAATAAATTACCACAAAAACAAGGTCGCTACCGTAAAATTGACGGATTTGCAGCCTTTTTGAATGCTCACACGGAAGTCATGAAACGGTTACTAGCTCCACAAGCAACTGGTGATGTGAAGTTTGTATCCATCAATGATCTGTTAAGGGGGTGATGATATTTGAAGCTACGGCACAGGATTAAAACGGCATGGAATGTCTTGAGAAACAACGTGAAAGGTGAAGGATACAACTTTTCAAAATGGTTTCGTGGAGGGAAATCTATCTTCTTTGGCAGTGCAGGCGGAACATTAGCGACCAATGAAACCATATTTTCTGCGGTAACAAGGTTATCTAATGCCATGGCCTCTCTACCGTTAAAACTGTACAAAGACTTTTCGCCAGTGAATACGAGTGTTTCCGATCTGCTTGCAAATGCACCGAATCGGAATATGTCCAGCTTTGATTTTATACGGACATTAGAAACGCATCGTGATACAAGCGGGAACGGATATGCACTGAAGATGTATGGAAGCAACTATCAGGTTGAATCACTTGTCATATTGGACCCAGCTAGAGTGCAGCCGGTAATCGAGAAAGATACGCTTGATTTGTGGTATGAAGTCGAGGGAGACAAAGGACGCTACTATGTTCACAACATGGATATGATTCATGTCAAGCACATCCATACAAACGGCTATAAAGGGATTAGTCCGCTGGCTGTTTTACGGAACACCATTGATTTTGATGAAAAGGTTCGACAATTCAGCTTAGACACAATGGATGGTGCTGTCAAAGCATCGTTTATTCTGAAGATGGCAACACATCTATCGACTGACAAGAAAAAAGAAGTGTTGGCTAATTTTAAAAACTTTTATCAGGAAAATGGTGGTGTACTGATCCAGGAATCCGGGGTAGAAATCGACCCGATTAAACGTGATTTCATGGACACAAAGGTATTTGAAGTCGAAAAGATTACCCGTTCCCGGGTGGCTACTGTTTATAACATGCCAGTTCATATGCTAGGTGAAACAGAGGGTGTCAATTACAACAGCATGGAGCAGTTATCCCTTGATTTTGTTCAGAACACCCTTATTCCCATTGTCCGGCAGTATGAACAAGAACTGAATCGAAAACTACTTACACCAAAGGAGCGTTTGCGTGGACTGTATTTTAAGTTCAACGTGAACGCTCTTTTACGTGGAGATATGAAAACGCGTGGTGATTTCTATTTCAAGGGTGTCCGTTCCGGCCTATTCAAACCGAATGAGATTCGGGCTTGGGAAGAACTACCACCAGAGAAAGGAGGCGACAGTCTCTATATGAGCCGTGATTTATCGCCCATTGAAGAGAGAAAAGAGCCTGGAAAGGGGGTGAGTGGAAGGTGAAAAAGTTTTGGGAGTTTAAAAACAAAACCGATGATGAGGCAGACCTGTATTTGTATATCGAGATTGCATCATGGGGTGGTGGGTACTATGCACACTCGGCCAAGAGCTTCAAGCAAGAGTTAGACAACCTGGGAGACATTAAGACGCTGAATGTATTCGTTAACTCACCAGGCGGTGATGTATTCGAAGGAGTCGCTATCTATAACATGCTCAAGCGTCATAAGGCGCATGTAAACGTCCATGTTGACGGTTTGGCTGCTTCTATTGCTTCGGTTATAGCTATGGCGGCAGATACGATTTATATGCCCTCAAATGCAATGATGATGATTCATAATGCATGGATGTTTACTGCGGGTGACTCTAACGATCTGCGTGAAGCAGCAGATATGTTGGACAAGGTGAATACATCCATTCGACAGTCCTATTTGGACAAAGCAGGCGACGCCATCACAGAGGAAGATTTGACTGCACTCATGGATAAAGAATCGTGGTTAACGGCTCAAGAATGCTATGATTATGGGCTTTGTGATGTGGTCGGCGAGGCGAAACAGATTGCAGCATGTACGAACGAAGAATTATTCGCAAAATATCGCAATGTACCTGATACGATTGCGAAAACGGCTCAAAAACCACAAAAAAAACGTGTTCTAAGCACGGAAGAACGTCAAAAAATCGCTCAAAATGCGAAAACAGAACTTGAAAATTTAAAATCATACCTGGGAGGTATTATAAATGCCTAAAACTTTATTTGATGTAAAAAATGATTTGGTTACGGTTGGAGCTGCACTGGCTGCTGTAAAAGAGGAAAAGTTGACAGAAGCTTCGAAGCCTGAGGCTGATATTGAAACGCTCAAAGCGCTTGAAACGAAAGAGCAAGGACTTCAGGTTCGTATGGACATCCTTCAAAAAGAACATGATGAGATGGAAGCCAAGCAAAAAGCTTCCTTAGAACGTAATAAAAGCAAATTAGACGGTGTAGAAGACCCAAAAGCAAAAGTTACAGCTGCAAAAGCAGAGCTTATTCGTGCTACTATTCGCGGCCGTCAGTTGTCCGAAGAAGCAAAGGCAGCCCTTGGTGATCGAAATTCTACAGGTGGCGAAAAGATTTTGCCTACCACTATGACAAATGAGCTGTTACATGAACCGTTCGTTAAAAACCCTTTGCGGGAGGTTTCGACATACACAAGCGTTACCAATCTTGAAATCCCAAAAATCACCTTCACATTGGATGATGATGATTTTATCGCGGATACTGAAACAGCGAAAGAAATCAAGGCAGATGGGGATGTTGTCTCGTTTGGCCGGAATAAGTTCAAGGTGTTTGTTCCGATTTCAGAAACCATTCTAGCTGCCACAGATACGAACCTTGTTCAAACGGTAGACCAAGGACTTGAAAGTGGTCTAGCTGCCAAAGAGAAAAAAGTTGCTTTTGCAAAGACACCGAAAGCAGGAGAGGAAAGTCTCTCATTCTATGGTGTAGGTATCAAAGAGGTTTCAGCAGAGAATCTCTACAAGGCCATTAAAGCAGCCGTTGCCGATTTGCATGAGGATTACCGGGAAAACGCAAAAATTGTGATACGCTATGCTGATTACATGGACATCATCGAAACCTTAGCGAATGGTAGTGCTACGCTTTACAATGCACAGCCGGAGCAAATTCTTGGTAAACCGGTTGTTTTCTGCGATTCAGCAGTTGACCCTGTAGTTGGTGACTTACGTTACTCCCACTTCAACTACGATCCTCAGATGATTTATGACCGTGACAAGGATGTTAAAACAGGGGTTGAGTTGTTTGTATTGACAGCTTGGTTTGACCATAAAATCAAACTGAAATCGGCGTTCCGTATCGCAAAAAAGAAGTAGCTCCTCCCGAGCCAAAGCCGGATACACCACCTGAAGGTGAAATTCCAGAAATATAGTTGGGGAGGAGCATAGCCATGACCGAAATTTTTCTTGAGGAATTGAAAGGTTATCTTCGAATTGACGGGAGTGAGGATGATATGGTCCTCGCTCTTCTTGTTGAAGCGGCAAGGGAGTACCTTGCTGATGCTGGGGTGAAAGATGATACCACATCACGATACAAGCTGGCTATTATGCTTTATGTTGCGCTTCACTATGAAAACCGGGACCCAAGCATCAAGATTGAAAAGTTTAACTTTGCGCTTGAAAGTATCATTTTGCAACTGAAATGAGGTGAAATTCTTGCAAAAATACCTTGTTATTCAGACGTTTCGTGATAAATTCACACAAAATATTCATTCTGCCGAGACGTTCTATGAAACGGGCGATGAAAAACGGGCCTCCTTTTTGATTGAATCTGGCTATCTCAAGGCAAATGATGAACATGATGAACCACTTAAAAATCTGGGTGGTGGGTACTACGAGCTGCCAAATGGAGAAAAGGTGCGAGGAAAGGAAAAAGCACTGAGGGCATTAAAGAAAGTTGAGGCGAGTGGTGCCAATGAATCCAGGCAAATTCAATAAGCGTATCACACTACAATGTCCAAAAAGTGTGAGGGATGATGAAGGCATTGTCACAGAAGAATGGACCGATGTTGCCACTGTATGGGCGGCTGTAGAGCCTCTGCGTGGTCGAGAATACTTCGCGGCGGCAGCAGTGAATCAAGAGAACACCGTGCGCTTTCGAATGCGCTACAGGCGCGGTGTAACGGCTAGAATGCGTCTGCTGTATGACAACCGGGTGTTTGATATTAAATCCGTGATCGATGTAAATGAGCGTCATCAAGAAATGTTATTGATGTGCCAGGAGGTGAACGGTCTTGGGAGCCAGGATGGAAGTTCAGGGGATGGAACAACTGCTTAATAAGCTTCAAAGTTTAGGAAATCGAGCGAAAACAGTAGAAAATCAAGCTGTAAAGGCAGGTGCCGAAATACTTCGTAATGAGATTGCAGCCCGAACTCCTCGTAGCTCCTCGCCACGACAGCCGGATTCATCATCTCAAAGCTGGCGAACTGGGCAGCATGCAGCAGACAATATCAAGATAAGTGGTGTTAAGCAGAAGGATGGCGCAAAAATCATCGAGGTCGGTATCCAAAAAGGGGATAGGTCTCACTACTTCTACCTGAAGTTTCTTGAATGGGGAACGACCAAGATATCTGCTCAACACTTTATGGCATCGGCCGTTGCTGAAAAACGTACAGAAGCGACGCGAAAGGTTCACGAAATTATCAAGAGGGCATTGAATCTATGATTAATATCAAACCAAAGATCGCTCGAGCGCTTGAGTCTAATCAGGCGCTTGTTTCTTTGCTTGGAAGTAAACGAATCTATCAACTAGTAGCGCCCAATCCAGATGAGTTCCCTCGTATTACATTTTTCGAGATGGATAACGTCGATGACCGATTTGCAGACGATGAGGCCATTTCCAGTGAGATTCGCATTCAGATTGATATCTGGAGTAAGAAAAGCACACCAAATATTGCTGATGAAGTAGACAAAACGATGAAATCGTTAGGTTTTCGGCGTACAGCTTCGACTGATTTATACGAGGAGGATACAAAGGTGTTTCACAAAGGTATGCGTTATAAAACCATTCAAATGATTGAGGAGGAATAAAGATGGCAGGAGTACAAGTTGGTCTTTCGGATTTACACTATGCAATTCTAAAAAAAGATGACAAAACTGGCGTCGAATACGACAAGCCGGTACGAATCGCGGGGGCTATTAATGCAAAAATTAGCCCGAAAAGCAGTACGGAGACACTGTATGCGGATGATGGTCCAGCAGAAACATCAACAGCTTTGGGGGAAATCGAAATAGAGTTAGAGGTGAAGGATTTACCTCTCGAAATCCAGGTTGCATTGCTTGGTCACAAGCTAGAAAAGGGTGTGATGATCAGTAACTCATCTGATACAGCGCCTTATGTTGCCATCGGATTTCGTTCCTTGAAGTCAAAAGGTGGATACCGTTATGTATGGTTATTAAAAGGGAGCTTTGAACTTCCGGAAAACGATTATAAAACAAAAGAGGATAAGACATCATTCCAAACACCAAAAATTAAAGGAACATTTGTAGTGCGTGAATTCGATGGCGACTGGCGTTATACAGGCGATGAGGATGAACCGACATTCGAAGCTGCATCTACCTGGTTTGAAAAGGTGTATGAAAAAATACCAGCGGCGTAGTGGAATAACAAAATTTTCAGGGAGAGTCCGACAAGGATTCTCCTTTTCTAATTTAAGGAGGAGTTTATCATGGCAAACGATGTAAAAGTGAAAAGAATTCCAATTGTGTTGGATAAAGAACGGCATCTTGTATTTGATCTGAATGCTTTTTGCGAGCTGGAAGAAAAGTTCGGAAGTACCAGTGCGGCTTTTGAGGTATTGCAAGACGGCTCAATGAAAGGGATTCGTACAATGCTGTGGGCTGGACTCGTTCATGAAGATGAGTCGCTAACAGAAAAAGAGGTCGGGAAACTTGTGTCATTCAGCAATATTCAGGTTCTCGCAGACAAAATTACAGAAGCCATGTCAGAAGGAATGCCGGAAGCAAAAAACTAGAGGGCCAGCCCGTCCCAGATGAAAACGATGAAAACAAGGGATGGGACTGGGCATGGCTCTACTATGCAGGAACGGCCATTCTTCACATGGAGGAGAGAACATTCTGGCGGTGTACCCCACGCAAACTGCTTGCTCTATTAGAAGTACATCGACGTGTAAATGGGGGAGAAGACGGGGCGAAAGATCAGGTGCGTAGAGGATTTATTGACCAGGTGCTGTAAGGAGGTGAGAGAAGGGTATGGCAGAGTTTGAGGATATTATTGTCCGGTTCGGCCTAGATGGTGATCAGTTTACAAGAGGAATCAAACAACTAAACCGACAGACAAAGTTAATCGAGAGCGAATTCCGAGCAGCTAGCGCTAAGCTTGGCGGGTTCGGGAATTCTACTGATCAGTTAAAGTTAAAAGCCGATGCTTTAACTCGACAGATTGATATACAACGACAAAAGGTTGATACACATAAATCAGCGGTACAGGACTCAGCAACCAAACTAGAGAAGTACGCACAAACAACAGCAGAGACAAAAGTTAAACTCGATCAAGCGAAAGCAGCCTATGAAGCTAGCGCTCAAGCATTAGGAAAGAACGCGGCTGAAACGCAGAAGTTAGAGAACGAAGTCAAAAAGCTGGAAAAAGAATATCAACAAAGTGTACAGGCTGTTAATAATGCAAACTATTCGCTTGAAAATAATAAAATCAAGGCAAATCAAACGGAAGCAGCCCTTTCCAAACTTGAAAATGAACTCAGGCAGACAAGTGAGCAGGTTCGTCAACAAACTTCCGTTTGGACAAGATTATCCGAAACCGTCGGAGCAGCTAGCGAAAAAATGAGGGCAGCAGGGGAGAAAATATCAAGTATAGGCGGGAACTTAACAGCCAAGGTTACTACTCCTATTATTGGTCTGGGTACAGCAGCAACCGCTACAGTAGCAAAGTTTGACGATGGTATGAGTAAGGTTCAGGCCATTACCGGTGCGACTGCTGAAGACATGGGGAAGTTGCGCCAGCAAGCTAAGGACCTAGGACGGGATACTAGATTTTCAGCCTCGCAAGTGGCAGATGCGTACAATTATCTTGGGATGGCCGGATGGGATGCCAATAAGATCATGACGGCTACCCCTGCCCTGTTGAATTTGGCTGCTGCTGGGGCAATGGATCTTGGACGAGCAGCCGATATTGTTTCTGATACGATGGCACAATTTAATCTTCAGGCTGACCAGGCAGGGCATGCAGCGGATATTTTCGCGAAGGCCCAAGCAAGTGCCAATCTGGATGTTCAGATGTTAGGTGAATGTTTCGCCTAACTAAAATCGGGCAAAATCGGTGAAGGCTCAGCACGTAATGGTGGTGCTAATACCGAGGTAACTACAGAAATTAAAAAGTCTGCAGAACCGTAGAGCATAGGTTTTGAACCTGTGCATTTTTTATGCGCAGAATATAACAGACCCACGAGTGTCCGACAACCAATAAGAAGGCTGTCTTTTTTATTGGTTGAAAATGTATGCCGAACTGAGGGTGAATTAACACCCTGTAATGCGAGGAAACTCCCAGAAGTAGAGGATAAAAAGCCTTTACGATAACATACGGAAACAATGAAATATGCCGGACCTGTAGCCAATGCATTCGGCATGTCGCTGGAAGAAGCGTCAGCGGTCGCTATGATATTTGCAAATAACGGGATCAAAGCAAGTGAAGCAGGTACAGCGATGCGTGCAGGATTGACACGTCTTGCGAAACCACCAAAAGATGCGGCTGATGCATTGCATGCGCTGAATATTAAAACAGCAGACGCAAAAGGCAAAATGCTTCCGATGGAAAAAATCGTCGCCCAACTGTCGGAAAAATTCAAAGGACTGAGCCAAGAGCAGCAAATCGCTGCTGCAAAAGCAATCTTTGGACAAGAAGCGATGGCAGCGTGGATTACTTTAATTTCAGCAGGACCAAAGGAGCTCAACAAATTTACAGTTGCGTTACGAGAGTCAGATGGTGCTGCTGATAAAATGGCAAAGACAATGGAAGATAATATCGGTGGTAGCTTCCGGAGTTTGAAATCAGCGATTGAGGGGGCAGCTATCAGTATAGGGGAAAGGCTAGCACCGACGATCAGAAAAATCGCTGATTTTATTACGGAGCTAACACGGAAATTTGCACAGTTAAATCCAGCTATACAAAACATGGTGATCGCTTTTGGTCTAATAGCAGCGGCAATCGGACCAGTATTGCTTGTTATTGGACAGTTTGTCATGTCTATAGGAGCAATCGGATCTGCTATTGCCGCAGCATCTGGAGCGATAGCAGGAGTTGGGGGACTTCTAGCGGTTCTCACTGGTCCGATAGGGCTTGTTGCAGGTCTTACTCTGGCTACAGGTGCCGTAGTAGCTTATGCCAGTGCAACGAAAGACAGTGCGAAGGTAAGCATGGATCACTATAACGAGTTAGGTAAACAAGCGCGAACATTAGATACTACGATAGAGGCGTACGATAAGCTGCATAATAGGCTAAAGCTAACAGATGATGAAATGTTGGCTTATATGGATATACAGAAAGAATTGCAGAATACTACTAACCCTGAAAAAATAAAAAGCTTAACTAGCGCCATGGATCAACTGCAAAAGAAAAGTGGGCTTTCTAAAGACGAACTACAAAGGTTAATCAGTCTTAGTAAAGAGTTACAAGAGCAAGCGCCTGACACTGAAAAGGCAATAAGCAATAGTGGAAATGCTTGGGCAAAGAACACAGATGAAGCGAGAAAATATCGTGAACAAATATTAGAAAATCAGCGTATCGAGTTAGAAACGCAGCAAGCGAGAGCAAAGGCGAATTTTAATGATGACATAAACGCCTACCTAGACGTACACAAGAAAGTAAATGCCGCTATTGATGAGCGTAACGTGAAGTTGCAAAATGTCACTAAACAAAAAGAGTATATAAAGCAAATAGAGGAGGAGCAGGCAGCGGCACTGAAAGCAAATGATCAAGAGCGCGCAACCGTTTTAGAGCGTGTGTTGGAGACCGAACGCGTGAAGTTGAGCGAAATGGATCGTCAGTATGCCACAGCACAAAGTCTATATAATCAGTCATTCAAAGAACTAGACGCAAAAGACAAAGTACTACAGAAGAGCGCACAAATCTATGATCAAATGAAGCAGAACGTACTTGCGCAAGTAGGACTTACTGCGAAAGTTGGTGAAGAAGGTGAGGTATTACAGCAGAATATAAAAAAGCTGCAAGAAGAACGCAATCAAATCATTCAAAATGCTGGTGGACAGGACAAAGTAACTGGTAAGAATAAAGAACGTCTAGATGTTATTGATAAGGAAATCGGCCAGTATGTAGAAGCAAAAGCTGCTATAGGTCGGATGGGGGAAGAGCAAGACGCTGTTAAAAGGAAGGTAGAAGAAACAAAGCAGCAAGTAGGAAAGCTGAATGAAGAGTTAGGAAAGCCTATCACAAAGTCAGTTACAATTGTGCAAACCATTAACAATAGAATCAATAATGATGTAAATCCAGGCATAAAATCATATTTTGATAATAAAAACAACATGAATAATGCTGGTAAGGATACAGTCGGTGGCTTTATTAGTGGTATGAACTCCCGTGAAGGTGATGTTAAGAAATCTGCAAGTAATATTGCTGGTTCAGTTCCGAATACCGCTAAAAAAACTCTTGATATTCGTTCACCCTCCCGTGTGATGGATAAGATTGGTCAAGAAACAGGGAAAGGTCTGGCACAGGGGATTTCAAAGAAAGAAAAGGAAGTCAAAAAGGCGTCAGAAAAGCTGGCAAAACAAGCAGAGAAAGCAGCAAAGGATGCGGCTGCTAAGCAGAAAAAAGCATTTGAAGCATCCATGAAGACAGCGGACTACAACTTCAAGATGGGAAAAGTAGACCTGTCAGGTTATATCAAGTCGTTGGAAAACATCCAAAAAACTCAAGCCAAAACAACAGAACAGGTACAGAAAGTAAATTTGGCTATTAAGAAAGCAGAAGCAGACTTAGCAAAACAGCTTGATGAAATCAATAAGAAAAAATTTGAATCGTCAAAGAAGTGGATTGATGAGCGAAAATATTATAATGAGTTGACTCTTGAACAAGAACTTGCAGCTTGGAAGCGTGTGGCTGATAGATACAAGCCAGGTACTGAACAACGTATAGAAGCTGATCGTGAAATCTATCGTGTGAAAAAAGAGATGGAACGAGCGAGCTTTGAAAATTCTAAGCGTTGGATCGATGAACAGAAATACTATAACAAGCTTTCACTTGATGAGGAACTAGCGGCGTGGAGACGTGTACAGGCACGATATAAAGCGGGTACAGCAGAGCGTAAGGAAGCCGACCGAGAAGTATACCGGGTGCAGATTGAACTGTTGAATAAGGCTGCTGAAGACAAGTATAAGGCGACTATGGATGACATCGAGAGAGAGACTAAAGCAGCACAGGAAATTGCTCAACGTCAGAAGGAGGCAATTGAAAGCCGTCGGGATGCTGCGCTGGATTCATTGAAGCGCGAAGAAAAGGCGGAGATGGATAGTTTGGCTCGTCGCCAGAAAGCCTATGAACGCGACCATCAAGCGCGAATGAAGATGCTGGACGATGAGGCGAATGCGGCTATAAAACGGCTGCAAGCGGAGATAGACGCCATTGACAAGCAAGGACGAGATCAGGACTATGCTTATAAAGACGCTGATCGTCAGAAAGAGCTAGCCGAACTTCGTAAGCAATATGACAAATACAAAGTATCTGCTTCAGCAGCCGGACAGAAAAAAGCAGCCGACTTACTCAAGCAAATTGAAAAGATACAAACGGAGATTGAGCGTGACGAGCAGGCCCGTCGCCGCGAACAGCAGAAAGAGTCACTTAAAGTACAGATAGACAACATCAAAGAGGCGGCTGACAAAAAGAAAGAACAATGGCAGTCTGAATTCGACCGTCAAAAAGAGTGGTTCGAACAAGAAAAAGAGCAGCGTCAGGAGTATTACCAGCAACGCGAAGCACAACTGAAAGCGTCATTCGATGCCGAACTTCGGGAGTTAGAGGAAAGCACAAAACGTCAACTTGCACAGTTGGAACAGCAGAAGATCGATGCGGAGCAAACACGAACAAAAATGCTTGAGGACGCCAAGTTGAAGGCACGTGAGAATCTGAATGTCGTAGAAAGCGGACAGCAACAGGCTATCAATGTACTGCAAAACAAAAACCAAGATTATTATCGAAGTGGTCAGACACTCGGCAATATGTTTGCGTTCGGCTTAGAAAGCAGCATATCACGTATCAAAGAGGCAGCAAGCAAGGTCGCAAAGGCTGTTTCAAGCCGGTTGGAGCTGCATTCTCCGGCTGAAGAAGGTCCTCTTTCTACGCTAAATACATGGTGGAATGCTTTCTCGGATACTATCCTAGAGGGCCTGGATACACGAGCAATTAACGCAGCTATGAATGCGATGGTGAACCCAAATCTGTCTTTTGGCTCTTTGGGGGCAGTTGGAGAAAAAGCATCATCATTCGGTAGTGGCTCAATCACTATTAAAATAGACAACCGCGGTATGTTCGACGGTGCTACTTTCACGAATATGGATGATATCGACCGACGCGCATTAGCTATGGATGTTGGTGATTTTACAGCGAATCAAGTTCAGACAAGATTGCGGGCAGGGGGGCGTAAGAGATGAGTGACTTCACGTACAAGAGTGTATCGGCATTCTCCATGGACGTTCGAGTACAGTCTAAAAAACGACCACTGCTTGCAAATATCCGACAACAGTATGAGGATATTGCTGGCCGACACGGTAGTTACTCTTTTACAGATGGAACGCTGGAGGATATCACAATTGATGTAGAATGTTGGTTTGTAGCAGATAGTCGGGAAGATTTACGTTACAAAGCGAGACAAATCGCGGCTTGGCTATATTCAAAAGAGAAACAGCGCCTGATGTTCGATGATGAACCAGGCGTTTTTTATATGGCCCGTGTTTCGAATCAGATTGACATGGAAACGTTGATTCGGCATGGAAGATTTACACTACAATTCAGATGCGATCCGTTTGCGTATTTCGTCGAAGAGAAGATAACACGACACGCCATTATAGCCAGCCCTCAGACCTTTACTGTCAGCAACGATGCAACAGCACCTACTCAGCCGATCCTTATCATTCGGAATAACGGTGATAAGCCTGTCAACAACTTGATATTACGACTTGAAAATGAAGTGGAGTGATAAATATGGGAATGTCCGATTACCTGGAAGAGAAGGTACTGAATCACATTTTTCGAAAGACAGCATATACCCCGCCTGACAAGATATATGTAGCCCTGTATACAAGCGACCCAACCGATGCAGATGTGGGGGTGGAAGTATCGGGCGGCTCTTACGCACGCCAGTTAGTCACCTTTACAGAGCCAGTACAAGTAGGTGGAAGGGGAACGATTAAAAACACAGAAGATGTTGCTTTTCCGGCTGCTACAGCTAGCTGGGGAACGGTGACACATGTGGGGATTAGGGATGCGGCATCGGGTGGGAATTTACTCTATCATGGGGAGTTGCCTATACCTAAAACCATTTCAGCAAATGATGGATTTAGAATTTTCGCTGGAGAACTGAAGCTAGATATTAATTAGAAAGGAGATGGTCGAACATGAAAACGATGTATCCAGCAATCGTAAATTCTCCCCTGACAGAATTGGTGGCGGATATCGATGATACACAGGATTCTATTGAGGTCAAAGACGGCTCAAAACTCCCTGATGCGCCCAATCTGGCTACGCTTGGCGGTGGAGAGGATGCAGAAACCATACACTATACAGAGAAGAATGGAAACATACTCAGCGGTGTAACGAGAGGATTTCAGGGTGTTTCGCAGGCGTGGATAAACGGTACGCAGGTCGGGCGCTTTTTCACAGAATACGATTACGCTGCTTTAACAAACAACGTTGAAGAGCTGTCAACACAGAAAGTAAACAAGGAAGAAGGAAAGGGCCTTTCTTCTAATGATTATACAACTGCTGAAAAAGAGAAACTTGGGAAGTTCTCAGAGGATGCCAGCGGAAACCTACTGTACAACGGAAAGAAACCAGGTGTAGATGTAAATGCAGTATATACATTACAACGTGAAGTCGCAAACCTCAAAGCGGTGTCCGAACTAAAGGATCGCGTTGACGGAGCAAGTGGCTTTTTCTATGATTTGTTTGATGATAGGAATGGTGGCTCCATCGCAAAGCTAGATAATACCAAAGGGGTTGCTTCTACGGCGTTATCTGTCGGAGCTACCTCTATCCCACTCAACTCAATAACAGGACCCGGCTTTGCTATTGGTCAAGAAATTACCGTGTTCGATGATACCAACCTAGAGCGTCCACGTATCACAGCAATTAACGGCTCAGCCCTTACTATTACGCCTCTTAATAAGACATATAAGGAAGGGGCTACAGTTTGTCGTTCATCTGTTGTGAAAGATAACCATGCATTAAAATTCGGTGGATGGGAACAACGGACAACCTATACACGAACAAATATCAATATTGTGAATGGAAAGTACCAGACAAGTGTATATTCTAGGCCGCAACGATTGAATAATGGGTGGCTTCTTGTTTGTGTACAAGATAGTAGTGATAGTAGTAGAAATGTAATTCGCTGTTACGTCTCCGAAGATGAGGGGCTGACATGGAGACAATTATGCTATTTTTCAAGCCCGGGAGCATCCCACGCATCCCGAGCTAGTGTAGCATCAATAGGGACAAAAGTTACTGTCTTTTACAACAATCGATCATATGGTAGTAATTTGACTAAGTTTTATGCCGTTACTTTTGATGCAACAACAGTTACAGTAGGTTCGGATTTAACAAATAATGCAGTGTTAGTTGATACACAAGATGATTATTTTGATACAACCGTTGAGTATGCGCCAGACGGAACAATACACGCTGCGTGGGTATCAAAAAATAGTGTATATCAAAAAGCATATAATATCCGTTACAGTAAAAGTACGGATGGGGGGATTACATGGAGGGCTCCTATACAAATTACTAAAAGTGATACGCCAAATGACAATTTCTATCGACCCTTCCTTGTGATTTTGAATAATGGGGAACCAGCGATTTTGTGCGATAGAGGCTCAATATCAAATGTTATCTATATACTTAGAGAAACAGGATTAAATACTGCCACTGTCTTCACTTGGACATATTCCGCTATCTATAGTTTTTCCGATACACAAAGTAGACCCAACGCAATTGTTGATGGAAATGGCCAGATCCATATTGTTTGGGATGGATCAGATAGTGAAAATACTTCTAACCGTAACATTAAATATGCTAAATCTGTTGATAATGGAGAAAAATGGAGTACACCAATAAATATAACGAGGGAAAGCGAAGATCAAATATCTCCGTCTATAACATGTGATAAAGATAATAACCTTTACGTGTATTTCATAGGTAAAGTTAAAACGATTTCTTCGTTCTATCAACTAAGAAAAACCGTGTATACGAACGGCACATGGGGATCCATCGAAACGATAACACATGAGACAACTGGGAGTATTGGTCCTCCGGCTGTTATAGAAAATTATCGTGACTTTACTGATCCTCCTTTTGCCTACTATTCTCCGCAAAATGATGCGTTGAAATTTCGTGGAACCTGGACAGCCAGTACGGATATCCCTGTCCTTGCTGAAGATGTACGGTTTAATATCTTGCCATCAGCACCAATTGATGAAGTAGTTGCTTGGGCCGATCAGGAGAAGGATGCCGGATTCTCACTTTCAGGCGCCATCTCATTCCATGATGTAGGAGGCGACGAATCCTATGTTGCAGCTACGAAAACAAGTGCGCCAGTGGACGGGACGATTACTGAGGACCAGTTTATTGCAACCAATAGCGCAGCCAAACAGCAAGCAACATTGCGCCTTACATTGAGTCGGACAAACACTAATGTTGATAAATCTGTTAAAAAACTGCTAGGGGCGGTGAGTTAGATGAAAATCAGACAAAGGGATGAAAATGGACAACTTGGAGCACCTGTCTCAACACCAAAAGATGCTACGAAGCCCTCACCTGAACAAAGAATAGATGATCTACAGGCTAACTTAGATCAGGCCGTTTTAGAACTTACAACGATTATAGCGACCAAGCAAGGAGGGGTGTAATGTTTACAAAAGAGAGTATCGTTGTTAAAACTTGGGTACTTGCTGTCCAGAATGGGGTGAAAAGTTTTGAAGATGTTCCTGTTCTCCATAATCTGCGGGATTGTGTGTCTACTATTTTGGAAGAGGGTGAGGACAATGTTTAACGAAAATAGTATTTGCGTCAAAGTTTGGTTTACCGCGGTTGCTACTGGGACGTATATGTATGAGCAAGTTCCGAACCTATTTAACTTACGTGAAGAGGTCGGCAAGAAGCTTGAACAAATGGGATTTCCTACAGAATGAGAACGCCTTTTCTATGGAGAGAGGGCGTTTTTGTTTGCCTGGAAAGAGGTGATGAAAGATGTTTAACCAGGGTGGCTTTAATCTGCTTCCTTTCAATCAGGCTAAAGAAGAAATCTCTTCCTCTTCCATTACGCTATCAGCAGAAAGCGGGATGACGGTCACGGCATCTGTGGAGTATGCAGGAACAACTGTTCTTTCTGCTGAGTCAGGCGATATGATTACGGGCAATTGCCAGTATGCTGCTAGTGCTGCTTTGTCGGCTGAATCTGGCATAAATGCGAAAGGAATACGAGAGCGAATTAGCACAGCTACATTAAGCGGTACGAGCGGTATGTCTGTAAACGGGCGGCGTATGCGAATTTACGAGATGCATATCGATATTGTTCAACACGGACAAGAAATCGTGATCGACACAGAGAAAATGACAGCGGTGGCGAATGGACGTAGTGTACTGAATCAACTCTCTTCCCTGTCCTTACCTGTGATGCCAGGAAAGAATATCATCACATATACAGATACAGAAAAGGAGCGCTCAATCGACCTAATCATGCGATATCGTGAGCGTTCGTATTAGGGGGTGAAACGGTGTATCCGGTTGTCTACGACAAATTCGACGAACAATATAAAGGCTTGGGGTTAGCTGTCCTTGAAAATGCACAAGATGTTCGCGTGTATGAAAAGCTGAATGGTGAACATACCTTGGAACTTGTTTTGCCACGCGACGATCTAAAGTGGGAGTACATTCAAACAGATAACTTCATCAAGGTAGACGGGCATCTGTATATCATCCGAGCGACTGAAGAGCAAAGAGACAGCAACGGGAAGCTCCTTTCTAATATTCAATGCGAACATATCTTTTTTGAACTGCTCGATGAGTATATTCAGTATAAAGAGCTTATCAATACAACGGCGCAAACGGCGCTTGTCGACTTTTTGACGGGAACCCGATTTACAGCTAACGCTGTGAGTGTACAGGGAAACCGCGACTTAGAAGTTGAGGATGTAACCGTAGTTGCAGGCATCAATGAAATGTTGAAAGAATGGGCCTGTGAAATGAAGTGTGCAGGCCTCCCGGGTGCAGACGGTAAATTCCTTGTTACACTACTTCCTGAGCGCGGACAAAATAACGGGGTACAGATTCGCTATCGAAAAAACCTGAAATCCATCAAGAAGACTACGGACGCCAGGGGCGTAGTTACTCGGCTATACCCTTACGGGAAAGACGGTTTAGGTATTGAAGGGGCAACGCAAAATAAATCAGGTCTGTCATATATTGATAGCCGAATCAATGATTACCGTATACCCAAGAAAGGCTCTATCACCTTCAATGACATTGAAGACCCAGACGAGTTATATAAAGCAGCATTAGAGCATCTGGCAACTGTAGATACGCATCGTATCACGTATGAGGTCGATATGCTGGAGCTGAAGGCTTTAGCTGAATACGGAGACATTGAAGGCATTCAACTCGGCGATACGGTGCGTGTCATTGATGAGGAGCTGGGCATTGATGTATTTGCTCGTGTGGTTGAATATGAACGATATCCATTTGATCCATGGCATTCCCGTGTGGTTCTGGCAAACTTCCGGCCTGGGTTGACGGATTTCCTTTCCGAGCTACAGGACGCAAAAGACATCATCAAAAATATTACACATCGCGGAAAAGTAAATGCTTATTGGCTTGACGGCCTGATTCAATACTACTCTGATAAGATCCGTGATTCTGCTGAATTTGCACATGCGGAGATTCGGGACGGGAAAGGGATTCTGTTGCAGAATACGAATCCAGAAAGCCCAAGCTTCGGCGCGATGTATATTGGTCCTGGTATCTTTGCGATTGCGAACGAGAGAGTAAATTCGGAATGGAACTGGCGTACATTCGGGACTGGGGAAGGGTTCACAGCCGATTTCATAAATACAGGTGTATTAAATGCAGCATTGGTCAAAATCCTTGCAAGTAATGCTGTATATCTGGACGGAACCGGTATGCATGTCATC
This sequence comes from Aneurinibacillus aneurinilyticus ATCC 12856, assembly GCF_000466385.1. GTDB lineage: Bacteria > Bacillota > Bacilli > Aneurinibacillales > Aneurinibacillaceae > Aneurinibacillus > Aneurinibacillus aneurinilyticus. The sequence continues at coordinate 4,033 of NZ_KE952895.1, read as the reverse complement.
GATCCAAAAAACAATGAACGTGTATGGATCGGAAATTATCGAGCAGATAAATTCGGCTTAAAAGTCACGGATGGGGAAATATACGGAACCATGATTCGAACCGGAGTCGAGGGGGGTAAAACGTATATCTCCCTGGAACCGACAAACGAGCTGAAGATGGTCAAAGATGGCAAACCAGTTGTTGAAATCAATGCTTACCAGACTGACTCATCGATGTACTTGTCTAGAGATGGACAACGGATGTTGTCGCTAGGCAGCTTTATGAAAAACGGAAATGAGTTATTTGGTGCAATAAGAGGAGATGCACCTACCCGAAAAATTGCAATTACCACTGGATTTTCAGGGATTTTTGTTCGCGATTCGGGAGACATGGAGTTTACCGGGAACACAAATACACGGCATGTATTTCATAAAAAAATTGTCGCAACAAATGGCATTGAAAGTTTCGGAGCAAAGAACGCTGTAGTGGTTACGAAAAATTACGGGCAAAGGTTGCTGTACTCATATGAAATGCCGGAGAGTAAATTCGGTGATGAAGGTGTGGCCGAGCTGGTAGACGGAATATGTCGTATTGACCTGGACCCTATCTTTTTAGAAACCATGGAGCCGAACACGCCAGATACACCTTTTATTGTCCATCTGACACCGTACGATTGGTTGCAACTACGTGTCAAAGAAATCGGTGACACATATTTCATCGTGGAAGAAAAGGAAGGGCTAAGCGGTCGATTCTCTTGGCAACTAAACGGGATCCGGAAAGGATTCGCATTTATCCGTATTAATACGACTTTCGATGAAGATATAGAAGACGCCTGGGAGGATGAAGTTGACCTTGCATCATTGGAGGAAGCATTAGGATTAACAGGTGATGTAAGGGATTTAGAAGTAGAAGAAATAACAGAGTGAGGTGAAGAAGATGGAGAAATACGTAAAGCTAACAAACGGAAAGCTAATCATTACCAGTGAACCACGTTATGATCTTGATGGGCCGGATACGCCAGATTCTATTCGAATGGCATTACAGCAGGAGTTATATAGTCTGGTCATGCAGTCTAAATCGCTGAAAGCTCGTGCTGAGGAAGTGAAGCAGTTTCTTTCGATGTTAGATGAATACGAAGTACAACAAACGCCATAGGGCGTATTTTTTATGCCCAGAAAGGGCGGTAAGGAGGGTGTCATGCCAGATGTAAAAACAGCACAACAGATTGCAGAATCCCAGTATGCCTTTGGGATTCTTTTTGTCATTCTCTTTCTTGTTTCCATTACTGCTGTAGCCTTTATTTTTAAGGACTTAAAACGGGAGAACAAGGAAAGAGAACAGGAGTTGAAGGACCTTATTTCCGAGCAAAAGCAGGAAAGCAAAGAACGTGAGGCTAAGCTGATGGCCCACCTTGAGAAGACGAATGACAGCCACGAAAGAACATCAAAAACACTGGAGAAAATCCAGCATGGCCTTGCTACATTGGAAGTCAGTGTAAAGGAAATGTGGGTTGAAATTAAACAACTGAAACGGAGTGGAGAGCAATGACTATTATAGGGATCGACGTATCGCATTGGAACGGAGTTGTTGACTGGAAGAAAGTTGCCGCTTCCGGTGTGAATTTTGTTTTTCTTAAAGCGAGTGAAGGGACCACGTATGTAGATAAAACTTTCAAAACAAACGCAGCTAATGCACTAGCGAATGGGATCCGCGTCGGTGCTTACCACTACGCAAAATTCGGTAATGTTGCAGAAGCGAAGGCAGAAGCGCAGCATTTCTTGCGTACTGTTTCGGGGGTGAAAATTACATACCCACTTGTGCTGGATCTGGAAGAGAACAAGAAGAAGGCAAGTAAAGCCGTTTTGACGGATGCCGCTGTTGCCTTTCTAAATGCCATCGAAAAGGCCGGATATTTTGCCATGATCTATTCCGGAAAATCATTCTTAGAAACACAATTAGATGAAAAACGATTGAAGCCCTATGCGTTATGGATTGCTCGTTATAATTCGTACCTGGGAAGAGACGCGGGAATCTGGCAGTACACGGATAAGGGAAAAGTAAATGGTATTTCCGGTAATGTGGACATGAATTTGGCGTATGTGGATTATGCCGCATTGATTGATAAAAAAGGGACAACAGCACCTACACCACCCAAGGAGGAAAAGAAACTCATGAAAACAGAAGATGCAAACAAAATCATACGTGTCCTTCAGGACAGATGGAACGCTTCAACGTGCCAGGACGAAAAGAAAGAAATGGGGCGGCTTGCCGATGAGGTACGGGTGGCTGCTGGGATGAAGAAGGTGAATAGCTAATGAAAGAGCGGTTGAAGGACCCGTTCCTGTGGGCTGGCGTTAGCGGATTATTGTATCAAGTATTGAATGCAAGAGGAATCATTGTTCCTCCTGACCTTTGGGATTTAGGGCTAGACATTATTAGTTATGCCTGCATTGGCATTGGTGTAGCATCCGGGTATACCGGGAAAGTGGAGAAAGAGTAAGATGATTAAGCCCCGTTGTCCGTATGGATGGCGGGGCTTTTTTGTTTTCTCAAAGAATGTTAATATCTTCTTATCTGAACGACATGGGATATAAAATTATGTATTTTTGCAGTATGAGGTTTCTAATTTAATTATCTGAACGCTGTGGGAACAAATCGAAAGCCTTTCGAGACAAAACGAAAGGTTTTTTTGTTGTTTTTCTGGAAAATAAACGCAATAAAACACTTAAAATGTATTGACAGCAATACGTTGTTTTGATATTATAATTATAGAGGGTGTGACAAGCACTCTCCGAAAGGAGGAAGACGATGACAGGGTTCATACTTTTCATCACGGCGGTCATCAACTTAGTAACAGCGATAATCAACTATCGTATTGCTAAGAAGAACAATCGCCGGGTAAAGTAAAAGCCCCTTACGCTGGTACCGTAAGAGGCTGAGGAAACGCAGGTAGAGGGGAAACCCTCTCCTGTACCCTATCATCTTATGCTTATCATACCCTCTCTATACATTGATGTAAAGGAGGATTCGCATGAATACTGTCACCCTTATCATCACCATTGCAGGACTCGTTATTGCCCTGGCGGCTCTTGGCCTAGCCATTAAAAATGCAAAAGGACGGTAGCATATGGCTAAAAAAGCATTATCATTCCGCTTTCCAGAAGAATTTGTTACTTTTCTGCGTACATGGTCTTTTGTAACTGAGAAAGACCAACGTATTTTATTAGAAGAAGCATTTGGGGAGTATGCAGAAAGAAGACCGGAAGTGAAAGAAAAAGTAAAACGTATAATGGAGAACCTTGAATAAATAGACCCCGCCATCAAAACAGTGGCGGGGTCTATTTTATTTTGGTAAACATTCTCTTTTTCATCTGGAATAAGAACGAATGTTCCTGTATAATCTAGAATAAAATAAGAATATACGTTCTTATCTCAGGGGGGTAAAAAGGATGAAGCAGCTTCCAAAAAGACAACAGGAGATATTTGATTTCATCAAAAAAGAAGTCAAAGAAAAAGGATTCCCACCAACAATCCGGGAGATTGGGGAGGCGGTTGGTTTGGCTTCTAGTTCTACAGTACACAGTCACTTAGCACGTTTGGAGAAGAAAGGCTTAATTATGCGTGATCCAAGCAAGCCACGGGCGCTTACTATTTTGCATAGTGAAGAGGAAAATGTATGATGAATTTGTTTACTTACCTAGGTCGGACTGTTGAGATTATTTATCTGAATGGGAACGGGGAACTGAGTCAACGAAAGATACGGTTACTATCGGTGAAGGATGGAAGGATTCGAGCATATTGTTTCAAACGAAGAGCAACGAGATATTTCTCAGTGAAGAATGTGCTGGCAATGCGACCAGTAAATGAAAAGCAAGTGAGTTGAAAAACCTGGCGATTATGCCGGTCTTTTCTTTTAATCGTCATACCTTCTCTTAAGTATTCATATACTCGTAGTCGAGACATAAGTATATTTTCTAAGGAAGGGGTATATAATGGTACGTAATTGGAAAGACTGGTTAATTTGTATATATCCTCAGGAGTTCAATCAGTATA
>NZ_KE952894.1 GCF_000466385.1 Aneurinibacillus aneurinilyticus ATCC 12856 | reverse complement strand
GGCTGGGCATCGTATTGGCATCAGCGGATTTTGCGGGAGATGGATTTAACGGAAGACGAAACGATTGAGTACGCTAAGCTTAATGCAGGTGTTGTTCAGCCATCCACCACCAGTATTAATCCGTATTATCTTGGGCTTAAAATTTTCGAAGATATCGAGGAGCGCTGGAACCATCCCACAACAGAAGAAGCGGAACGTTTTGGGCGAAAGCCTGGTAGGGGACGAGAGAAGATTTTTGAGGTACGTGAGCTGGATAGTGATATCTCTTTCATCCGCAATTATTTGACCAAGGATTTGGTAAAGAAGACAGATATGTATGTGTTTGGCCGCCAGGGTAACGACTGGACGATTACAGATAAAACGTGGGAAATCGTACGGGACCAGTTGGTCATAAGCCGGGTGAATGGAGGATTCCCTTATATTCAGGTCCAGGACGGAGATTATCTTCATAATGGAGAATTGTATCTGTTCCACCAGTTTGAGGGCATGGAACTGGATGTGAAATATTTAGAGAAGACGCTACCATATGTGCATAAGCTATGGGGGAAGTCAGTCCATATAGAGACGCGGATCGAGGATCGTCGGGTATTGTTTACGTACGATGGGAAGAAGTGTCACAGGAGATTTTTATAATGATG
>NZ_KE952893.1 GCF_000466385.1 Aneurinibacillus aneurinilyticus ATCC 12856 | reverse complement strand
GGAAGAAGTGTCACAGGAGATTTTTATAATGATGAAAAAGACCGCTTAATTTATTGGTCAAGCCCCCATTTAGTAGACATTGAGAAAAACATCTAGACTGCAAACTGGCGCCGGTACTCTACCGGTGTCAGTTTATTTAATTTACGCTGCGGTCGTAATCGTATGTATTTTTCGATTCGGCTTTGTGCCTCTGCTAAACTTCGGATATGATAAGGGTAGAGCCCTTCCATTTTGAGATGGGAGAAGAAGCTCTCCATAGAGGCGTTGTCTAGGCAATTGCCCCGACGAGACATGCTGATTTGGGCGCCAACCTTTGGCAGCATGTCGTGGTAAGCATGAGACGTGTACTGGAACCCCTGGTCGCTGTGAACGACTAGCCCAGTCACGTCTTTTTGCTTGGCAAAGGCCTTTGTAAATGTCTGCAGAACAAGGTCATTGTCATTACGTTCACTGAGTTGATACGCTACAATCTCATTGTTAAATACGTCTTTTACGGCCGAAAGATACAACCAGCGTTCGCCTACCCGGTATTGGGTCACACCTGTCACCCATTTCTGGTTTGGCTTATCTGCCGTAAAGTCTCGCTTAAGCAAATTCTTAGCCACACGCTCCGCAACCTTATCCTTCATGTTAAACCGGCGTTTCCGTCGAATGCTGGCTTGAAGGCCGAGCTTTTGCATGAGACGCAGTACCTTCTTGTGATTCATCCATATGCCGTCATCTTGCCACAAGAACAGTTGGAGCTGCCGGTAGCCATATTTTCCTTCGTAGCGATGGTACACCTTGCGAATGAGTCGCATGGCCTTGACATCCCTATCGTTCTTCTCCCGCTTCAACTGCTGAACATATCGTTCTTCTCCCGCTTCAACTGCTGAACATACCGTTCTTGATCTAAATATTCCTTTCGCCTTCCTCGTTGATCCAGCAAACCAAATTCCCCCTGTTCACGGTATTTGCGCATCCGATCTTTATCTTGTATTCCTAAGTGATCGTTAATCTGCCGATACGTCCATTTTTCCTCTACGTGCAGGCGGATAGCCTCCAACTTCAGTTCTTCCGAATAAGTCTTAAACTTTTGACCTTTAATCGTCATTAAAAATACACCCCCTAGAATTCATCGGTTAAACCAAGGGGTTTTTCCAATGTCTATCCTAAGGGGTGCACACTAACAAATGTTGGCGGTGTTTCTTTATAACTCTTCTTCCGTTTCCAGTACCATACGATAAATCGATTGTGAAATCCGGTATCCTTCCATCATTAAAAAGTCCATGTACGGTTTGATTTGTTCAATCTTTCCTTTTCGTTTTGCAATCCGTAAAATACCAATGGAGCCGATGACAGTAAGAAAGAAGTTTTTAGCCGTCTGCCTTGCAGCTTTTTCATCAATTAGCACGAAGTCAGCGTTCAATTCTCTGCCGCCAACAATGGTCTCCAATTCACCTTTATGTAGCTTGCCATACATCGATTTCACAAGAGCCTGATCTTGAATTTGATAAAGACTAATGTTTTGATTTTGTACAGCTTGACGGACATCTTTTTTTCCGCTACTTTTTTCGTCGGAAGAAGCTATGATTTCCTCATATATAGCTTCTGAGATAAACACCTGATCATACAATTCCCAGAGGAGATGAAGCTGGTGTATTTTCGATAAAGCGATTAAAGGGCTAGTGTTACTAATAATTCTGGCCATTATTTTACTCTCTCTGGAAATATTTATCGATTGCGATGTTATCGTCTTCTACATGATCTTCTGTGTATTCCATCCAGGGAATCTTTTTACTGGACAGAATTTTTATAAAGTCGGATAGCGGCTTTTCCGCAAGCTCGGCTGCTCGCTCCAGAGTTACCGCTCTCTCTGCAAACAGACCAATAGCTAAGGAGACGCGCAGCTTTTGATCGAGGGAAGTGCCGTATCCTGTCTTATCAATTACATGTAAAAATTCTTCAGGAACTCGAATTTCAGGTGTACTCTTTTCCACTTCAAATCCTCCTCGTTTGTTGAAGTTGAAGCTGTTACAGTAACAGGATGCTGTGTCTAAATTTATTATACATGAAAGTGGTCAGAGGAGGGAAATGAATAGGAAACATCACGCCTGTTGATTATCCATAAGGTGGA
>NZ_KE952892.1:78790-80559 GCF_000466385.1 Aneurinibacillus aneurinilyticus ATCC 12856 | reverse complement strand
TTTTGCTTATTTTTATCTACACTGAAGCATTTTGCGAAGCTTCACGAGCTGCGTCACGAGCCTGTTCAGCGATTTCTTTTGTCTCATCCATTGGAGATGGGACCAGGATTGAATAATCTCCAAGTATACTCAGACCCCTATAAGTATCATCCGTGGCTCCGGCATATACCCGATATTTATAAGTCCTACCTATATTGACAGATGTGTCAGTGTAGGTAGAGGTTCCTGCATTGGAGCCAGATAAAAGTCGATTTCCATCGCTAATTACCTCAACCCTTGTCTTTATTTTAGGTATGCTATAAAAACCACCTGGACTTGTGATTCTTAATTCTACATATTTTTCAGGTGTCAATTTAACATCTACATTCATTGGATAAGACAGGTATTCAATGGTATTGATTGTAACTTCCACACCATAATTAGTATAAGATTCCCCTCTTATACCCAAGAAAAGATATCGAAATCCAACACCTTCCCCCTTCGTATAATTTAGCTCCCTATTCAAAACATCATGTACCATGTATTCTGTTTGACTGTTATCTCCAGAAGCTAAGTGTATCTCAGGGTCATATGCTGTTCCAGTTAGCTTCATACTCCCATTGATTTTTGTTATTACATAGACTCCCCCAGGATTCGGAAGCTGAGAGGCACTCCACCACCAGTGGTTATTTCCACTATCAGAGGTAAATGCAGCTTTATATGTTTGGTTAACAGTCATTACCTTTTTGATAGGGCCTTCAGCTGCTGAAGCTGTAAATCCTTCCCCCATAAAGAAAAACAACAATATCAAACAAAATACCATCTTTAAAACTCTCATTTCACCAGCTCCTTTAATAAACAAAATGGCGATATTGCGTTGTACTGAGTCATTATTTACCAAACGATGGATTTCAGCTCATTTCCATCCCTTCTTTCCCCTTTATATTTACAGGAAAATAAAAAATACCCTGTATAAAACATCTAAAATAGTGAGAATTTTACTCCGTTTTGACTAAAAATGATGCTTGTAGCTGCCAAATCGGCTATTTTAGACGTTTTTCCAAGGTATTTTGCTTATTTTTATCTGCACTGAAGCATTTTGCGAAGCTTCTTTCGAAGCATCCCGTCCTTCTTCTGCTGCCTTTTTCGCTGCATCTATTTTATCTGTCAAATCTTTTGTTGTTTTATCGAACTCTACTACAGTTACATCTGTCTTGCTTGAAGGTGTCTTAATGAATAGGTGTACACCCCCGCCATGTCCATTATTTTTAATCACAAGATAAATCCTATCTTCATTCGGAACAGAGAAAGGTGTAAATAACCCAAATGGTGGATTCTCACCCCATTTAGAATTTGAAAAGTTTTGACTTGATAGTATAGGTCCGCCAGGGCTTCCTGCTCTAAATTCTAATGTTACATTTAATGAGTAGGTAGTGCCACCACCAGCATTACGAGCGTCCCAATCAATTCCAGAGAAGGTATGAGACGGCGCAACTTCCGTTATATAATATCCAGAACTAGCTGAAATCGAACCTAATGTTACAGATTTCCCGGCATCTACCCATTGGTATAAGTCTGAATTATAGTAACCAAAAAAATTTTTAGTTACTGTCTGATAATTTCCTGCTAATACCTTAGAGTCGGATAAACTAGCAGTAATACAAAAGACAAAAAGAAGCATCAATATCTTTTTAGTAATATGCAAACTTCTTCCCTCCCTTAAAATTAAACAAAATGGCGATATTGCGTTGTACTAAGTCATTATTTACCAAACGATAGATTTCAGCTCA
>NZ_KE952892.1:77604-78690 GCF_000466385.1 Aneurinibacillus aneurinilyticus ATCC 12856 | reverse complement strand
GTATAAAACATCTAAAATAGTGAGAATTTTACTCTGTTTTGGCCAGAAATAATACTTGTGGCTGCCAAATCAGCTATTTTAGACATTTTTCCAAGGTATTTTACTTACTTTTATCTACACTGAAGCATTTTGCGAAGCTTCACGAGCTGCGTCACGGGCTTGTTCAGCTGCTTCTTTTGCCTCTCCTGCTTTCTTTGCTGCTTCTTTTGCATATTCACCAGGAGCTAAAACTGCTTTAGATTCTCTAGTTAAAGTTATATATTTGTAGTACGTACTGCCACGCCCAGAATTAACTACGTCGTCTGGAATACCAAAGTTCAAACCCTTATTACTCGTATTTGTGATTTCTATATTAATGGACACAATAGAGGGTAACTCTCCTAGTTGATAATAATCGATAGACCAACCAGATTTTCCTCCGTTATAATCTTGAGAATAGTTTGCAACCGCATTTTTTAGATTAATACGAGTTCCATCCATTTTCATACCATAGATCGTATAAGGAATACCGGTTGGATAATCTTCTATAGGTGCTGTTCGTTGTAATAATATAGAGCTAGCAGCAGAAGAATACTCCGGCCAGTTTGGATCTTTAGGGGTTCCAGAAGCCGCTACAAAAGCCTCACCAACAGGTGCTGTAACACTAAAGAGTGTTGCCGTACTGTTAGCTGGTAAAGACCAAGCATGTGTATAAAATTTATACCGTTCTGTCGTTGCCGCTTGGGCCTCAGTCATGTTAAAAATGACAGTTAGTAAAATAAGAGAAAGGCATAACATATATTTCGATAGCTTTTTTAAGGTACGGTTCATTCGAGTTTTTTCCCTCCTTGGAAATAAACAAAATGGCGATATTGCGTTGTACTGAGTCATTATTTACCAAACGATAGATTTCAGCTCATTTCCATCCCTTCTTTCCCCTTTATATTTACAGGAAAATAAAAAATACCCTGTATAAAACCCCTAAAATAGCGAGAAATTTACTCCGTTTTGGCCAGAAATGATACTTGTGGCTGCCAAATCGGCTATTTTAGATGTTTTTCCAAGGCATTTATCTTATTTTTATCTGCACTGAAGCATTTTGCGAAG
>NZ_KE952892.1:29582-77504 GCF_000466385.1 Aneurinibacillus aneurinilyticus ATCC 12856 | reverse complement strand
TATCTGCACTGAAGCATTTTGCGAAGCTTCTTTCAGTTGTTTTGCCTGTTCAGGAGTAAGCGTAGCTTCGACTGGACGTTTAACAATGAATGAATATGAGCCTAATCTAATCCATCCATCATTTTGTTCAAAGCTCCCTGAAGAATCGCCCCACCAGCTATCGCCCTTATAAGTGATGTATGTTTCACCATCAAAGTTTTGATTATATGAAAAACTTACGGTATATCCCCCTTCTGGAAGCATAGCTGTTGCAATATCAATGTTTCTTGTAATATTTATCTCACCACGGTCTAACACCTCTACCCATGATCCTATAGATTTCCCGCTTGAATCTTTGAGCTGATAACTTAATCTTGCATATCCACTAGTTACGTTTCTTGTGCCATTACCTTCTTTTTTCTCGTAGTACGGACTTCTAGTTAATATGAATCTTGCGTTCTCATTGGAAAAGTCATAACCTTTATTCTCTATATCATAATCAAATTTAAAGTAGTAATACGAGGCGCCTATTGTCCCTGCAATTAATCGAACTTTTGCATCTATTGTTGTAGCTGCTAGTACATGATTTACATTTAGTAGCATACTTAATGCCAATAAACTGCAAAAAAATAACCGAATAGCTTTCTTTTTCACTTATTTCCCTCCTCATAAAATGGCGATTTTACGAAATACAAAATTGGAAAAAATACTAGGCAATATACCTGATATATTCTTCCTTTTTTCGTCGCTCCGTGATACGAGCATAAATCTGTGTTGTGCTAAGTTTTTCGTGGCCAAGAATTTCAGCAACAGAACTAATCTCCATTCCCTTATTTAGAAGGTGGGTCGCTAGTGTATGCCGTAACATATGAGGATGTAGTCGTTTATTTAAACCAGCTTTTTCACCAATTTTCTTTATTTCTGATTGAACAATCCGGGTACTTAGCGCTCTAGCCTTCCCCTTTCGTGGTGCAAACAAATACGGGCTATTATCGAGCCGAGTATTTAAGTATTTCTTTAAGTAATAGTGTGCGTTCACATGAAAGTATACGGTTCTCTCTTTTGCTCCTTTCCCTCGAACAATGACCGAACGATTGAGCCAGTCAATTTGGTCCAGCCGAATTTGTACCATCTCAGAAACACGGCAGCCTGTCTCAAATAAAAATTCAAGCATGCAACGCGCCCTCAAATTATCTCCAGCTGCTTCTCGAATACGTAACATCTCATCCATTGTGAGGTACCTAATTTGCTTTTTTTCCTCTTTGACACGTTTAATTTTACGCATCGGATTTTTTTGAATTATTTCTTCATCCATTAGGTAGGCAAAGAAAGATTTTAAAATACTGGTTTTTGTGGCAATCGTGGCGCGTTTTAAATGTTCAAAATGTCCTAAGTACAACTTGATATCTGCATCCGTAATATCCTGCAGTGGCTTATTTATATGCTTCTTAAATATTTGAAGTTCTAATGTATAATTTTTTAATGTGCCTGTAGAACAACCGGCAAGACGCTTATCAGCGATAAATTGCTCAATAGCAACCTGGTAGTCGTAGGACGCCTGCTTCTCATGCTCAGTCATTTTCTCGTTGATCAATTCAATAAAATCATGCACAGCTTCTTTATAGGCCGCCTCTCTTCTCTTTTCTGCTTTCTGAAGCATCTCCCCTAATACTTCCTCGTATATTTTTTTAATTTCCTTCATTCATTCTCCCTCCAATAATAGATAAATTGCACAAAACCATATTATATATAAGGCTTGTGAGATCACTATTGGAGGGATATGTTCTTCTTTTCTTTGAAAAAAAGCTATTTAGACGAGAGGCGAGAAGCCAAATCATGAATGGTTTTCACATAGGTTTCTGAATGATGATAGGCTAACAATGCCTTGTCTTTGTCCTTCAAGAACCCATGCTCTTTTAGGAAAAAGGCGCAAGCTCTGGCCCCATCCTGCACATTTCCTGGATCGCCTCCCATGCCATATACACGCCAAGCTTCAGGAGTAAAATTAAAATGTTCTGTTTGATTTTCCTTATTTTTGAGTTGGCCAAATCGCGTCTCTGCTCCATGTATAGCTGCGATATATGTCCATGGGATATCAAATTCTGCTCCTGCTTCCTTGTATATAGGTAAATAGCTCATTATTTTTAAACTGTTTAAAAGGTTAAAGGTGTAATTTTTATCATTAAAATTGACTGGATACCGGTAACCGGCTAGTTCCAATAGTTCCATTTCACCTTCTGGTGGCCTATATTCCAACGTCTGAATCCGAACATTTGATAAGGGTCCCTCAATCGCTGGTTTAGCCTGCATTTTCGCCCATTCTGCATTCTTTCTTGCTTCTTCTCTCACACTGTCCAATGACCGTTTCTCCTGTAGTATGAATGGAGCAATGACGGCTTCTTTAGTAGATGGTTCATCTATTATGTTTTTCAATTCTTTGATACTATGTTCCAATTGTAAATCTGATATTTGTTCTTCTGACGCCTTGCCCTGCGATATATACGGTCCTGGATCAACCGATTTTCCATTTACTCGTACCTCAAAGTGAAGATGGGGACCAGTGGATGTTCCTTTCGTCCCCATATCTGCTATGTGTTCCCCTGCCCGAACTTCCTTTCCTATCTGTACAAGTAGCCCTTTTGCATGGCCATACCAGGTTTCTACTCCATTCTGGTGTTCAATTTTAATCAGGGTACCGTATCCTGGCACTTCACTAGCAAATACCACTTTTCCGGATGCATACGCATAAATTGGTTCGCCCAGCTTTCCAGGGACATCGATGCCCTGGTGAAATTTCATATACCCGTTTGGATGCTGATACCATCCATATCCTTTTGACACGTTCAAGGATTGTACAGGGTTATGGGAATTTTCTTCTGCAGCTGCCGGTCCAGCAAAAGCTAAAGACAAAGAAAGACATGCTAAAGCCATTTTTACTTTTTTCATGTTCATCCTCCTATATTTTCAATGGATTCACCCTAAAGCGTACATAATGGCATAGAATCCTTTTATAATCCATGGAAGTAGCGAAGTGATATCGGCTACTTGATAGGCTGCTACTACCGTTAAAACTTTCAAAATGACATACTCTATCTTTCCGCCTGTCTCAAACGTTATAGGCAGCCTTATATCGAACGGTAGTGGCCAAAGTAGTCTTATGCCTTGATGTGTCATCATATCGCCTAATAGGTGGCTTAAAACACCTATCACAAGCCCAATTACAAAAGGCATAGGCAGCCAATATGGCAAGTATGTGTAAAGAAGCCATACGAACAACAAACTGTGTAAAGCTGTTCGGTGGCCAAATACTTTCGAGAATAACCAGGGCAGTACTGGTACACGTCTGGAGATCGCAGTACCTTTTTTATCGATATCCGGGAGAAGAGCACCTAAAAGAACAGCAGCTCCGTAAGTTTCAAAGCCAGGCGTTTGCATAGATAGCGAAGGTTCAGGAATATGGATGCCTAGCACCGGCAAATAAGGTAAAACAGCCAAACCGCATACACTTCCGAACGCTAAATGTGTTTTCTTGAGCATACTTTCATCCCTTCTTGAACCAGGAACCGATCCAGTTTCCCAGCTTCATTACACTTTCTTTGATACCATGCAACCATGAGAGGGCATCCGAATTAATCGCTGATGCGATCGCAACGATAACAAAGAAGCCAAGAATCATATATCCCCACTCGTTCTCTTCCCTCTCTTTTTCCCTTTCTCTTTCAATATCGTACAGGCGTTTTTCATCATCCCACATTTTTCATCCCCCCAGGCCAAAGAATCGAGCCACCCGCTTTCCCATCGATTCCGGAAATTCAAATTCTGTACTGCCATCTGACGTTAAATAAAGAACAGCTCGACGCTTTCCTGTTTTGAACTGATAGCTCTTTTCCTTCATTTTTCCGCGCTGAAGAAGACGTTGTATGTCCTTTTGTGTTATCGTTTGGCCAGCAATGGTACCGGCGATAAAAAATCGGCAGCCATCCTGCCGCCGGTTGCACATATAATAAGGTTTTTCTTTGCCTGTAATGTGAAGGACTTGCCCTTGCTTACATGCCGGGCAACTTCCCATTACAGCTGCTTTTGCTTTCACAATCGTCGGGTCCTTAAGTTTAGCTGCAGCCTGCACCATTTCCCGAACCGATTCCTGGATACCCCGTTCGAATTCGGCAACCGATAAAGTCCCTTTTTGAATTTCTTCCAGCTGTGTTTCCCATTGACCGGTGAGCTCCGCTGATGTAATCGGTGCATCTCCCAACTGTTCGATCAAAAAAAGTCCCTTTTCAGTAGGGACCAGGGACTTTCCTTCTAATGTGATGTATGCCTGTTTTTTCAGCTTCTCAATGGTTTCAGCTCTAGTGGCCGCCGTACCCAATCGGCAACGTTCCATCTCCTTAATAATGGCTGCTTCTGTATAACGAGAAGGTGGTTGTGTTGCTTCCTCCGTCCAACTAGCATCCACATTTATAACCGTTGGTACAATATCATCCGGAAGAGCTTCCGGCACCGCACCAAATACAGTACGCCATCCTGGTACTACCTTATATCCTTCCCGTGTGTAAAACCTCTCTCCTTTTACGATGGTTATGATATCGCGTACACGGTCCAATCCGGACTCATGATGAGCCGCAATAAATACACGGACAATATAATCATACAACGCTGCTTCTGCGCCCTCTATTTTCCCTCTCTGGCCCGTTGGGATAATGCCATGATGATCCGTAACAGGTCCCACATACCGGCTGTCTATGGCCAAATTACGGGGCGATGCCGGGACAATAGAATGATAACTTCCGGCCAGCTGCTGCAAAATAGAAGGAAAGCTTGCTGCTACATCGGGTGTAACCAGAGAGTCAGCCGTTCTAGGATAGGAAATCATCCCTTTTTCATACAGCACTTGTGCAATATCCGTAACCTGAGCAACAGTGAGTCCTAAACGTGTACTTGCTTGCCGTTGTAAATTCGTCAACGATAACAAAGTAGGAGGAAGAATCGTTTGCTCCTGCCACTGTATCTCTACTCGATCAACCGATTGACCTTTCACCTGGTCCACAATTTTTTCGGCTTGCTCCTGACTGGCCAAACGTGACGATCCGGTTTCCGGATCGGTCCATTTTCCTGAATAAACGTATCCGGCCTTGTCTTCAAAAATACCAAGGATTTCATAATAGATTTCCGGCTCAAATGTCTCTATTTCTTTTTCCCGGTCCACAATTTTCTTTAAAACTGGTGTCTGTACACGCCCTAGGGTGTAGGTAGGGGAAGAACTGTCATTGTATCGTAAGGCACATGTAACGGCCCGTGTTGCATTTAGGCCCACCGTCCAATCACTACGCGCACGAGCTGCAGCCGATTCATACAACCGATCATATGCTGCGGCCGGTTGCAGCTGCTTCATCCCCTCCAGAATGGCCGTTGTTGTAACGGAAGCGATCCATAGTCGTTCAGCTGGTTTTTTACAGCCACACTTTTCATATATCCAGCGTGCAATCAGCTCCCCTTCAGCACCAGCATCCGTTGCAAAAATAACCCGGTCCACATCGTTACGCTGCATTAATGATTTAACAATCGAAAATTGTTTTTTCGTTCGCTTATTGGCCACCAATTTCCACGAATCCGGCAACATCGGCAACTCATCCAGTTTCCAGCTCTTCCATGATGGATGATACGCCTCTGGAGGCGCCAGGGCTACCAGGTGGCCCACTGCCCAGGTTACGAGATAGTTTTCTACCTGCAGGTAGCCGTCTGCACGTGTTGGCCGTCCTAATGCCTTTGCGATTGCACGAGCAACCGATGGCTTTTCCGCAAGTATTAATGTAGGCACTGCCTCCCCTCCCTTCTATGCTCTTCTTCTTTCTACAAATCTTCGCCATAAATAAAAGGATAATGACAGGAATGTGATAATCTCAAATGTAATTATTACGTTGCCTGCCAAGCTAATAGATGCGATAAAGAATGACGGACCACCAACACCCATAAAAACTACAAATAGAACCTTATTTTTTAAACCTTTTATGGAAAACCGAAGAAGTAATACTATAGACAGGACAAAAAAACACACCATTAAAACAAGAAAAAAGTATAAGGTGTTATTAATTATTTCTAACTTTTTATCTTCTGGATACATAGCCGTATAACTTGCTAATTCTATATAGAATTCATACACACCATATAACGAAAATGAAAAAAAGAAGGCTATATATGCCTTCAATATTGTTGAAGAGGTGAACTTCATATTTCCTCCCTTTTTCTATCTATTTTGGCTCTTCGTAGAATCTACGCATAAATGCTGGATTGTGAAACCTGTCATTTTTGTTGAAAAGTTTTAAACGAGCGTAATCTCTCCTGCAGGACACTAATTTGAGCAGTTACACGCCTCATTTCATCTTTAATTTCAGCAGGTACACTTTTTTCATTTTCAAGAACTGTATTAGCCCAGGACATTTGGCAAGATGCGTTACCCATATGAGCCAATGACTGAAAGATAAAATCGTCCAGTTTACCGAGTTGTATGAATCCTTCGTAGTTCGGTTGATGCGCTTTGTAACTTCCGAACGCTGCCTTTTTGTTCATGCTTCAAATCCTCCTTTTATGGGCTGTTTTACGAAATCGTCGAATCACAAAGTGCTCCTAGACATTCATTTAATGACCATTTTGTAAATCTTGAAATATGAACCGTATTTCGAAACTTTATAACATTGACTTAGTTATTTAAAAGTATGAAATACTGCTGGAAAACCGAATCCTTTTGGTTTTCCACTTCATAATCGCATAGAGTAAATACTTTTTGTTTCCCCCTTAAATTATTAAAATAGTATTTGTGAATTTCTCCTATTACTGCATCCTGCGTTTCCTCATACAAAAAAAAGATTTTATTTTCCAAGGCGAATACCTTCGCATATTTCACCTCCAATTCTTCTGAGGAAAATTCACCGATTTGTGTAAGCTGAGGATAAAAAATAATTGATTCTAATTCAGAAACTAGGGCAGTTAATTCATTTAAAGAATTTTTAAATGTTGAACGAAATTTAATAGTATCACTCAAGGATTCCTGATAATCCCCCTCACCATAAACTCGCATCTTTTCAAATATTTCTGAAGGAAGTTTAGTATTAGCTTTTAATTCAAGTTCTAATGTTGAATACATCCCCATATGTTTTAGCCCCTCTCTTCGTAACTGGCAACTTCCCCCTGGTATTCATTTAATGGGCTGGGGGTCGCTACCATGTCCGTCCTCCGGCTTTTGGCTCCTTGTCAATCATTACAATTACCCTCTATTTTTTCTTGCTATTTTGTATCTATTACACGTGACATACCATTCAAATTCCCAACAATGAGGTAATGTGCCGGGTATTCTCGTTCATATACCTTCCCACTTGCATCTTTTGCTATGACTTTTGCATCGATGGCCATGTTTGGGGAATCACCAGGAAAGAAATGTGTACCCGCAAAGATGAAGCCACCCTTATCTGTGCAGCTCACTCGCTCTCCGTTACTGAATTCGATATCGACACTTGATGCACCGGGTGCAAACACTTCAAAACTAAAATTAAATCCCGCATACAATCGAACCGGCTTCGGTGTCGGCAATGGGGGATTCCCTCCAGGATTTCGTACAATATCCGTCGTAATCAATCGATCGACAAAGAGCGTTCGGTCATAAATTACGATGTCATGTAAAATCGGTGTCTTTGTTTTATCCTCGGTGGCCAAGACGGCACGTAGATATATTTCACTCACCGGTACCTGTAGATCAACCATCGATTCATTTTTTGCTTCCTGGAACGAAACACCGTCTGAAGAGATATAAAGCTTTACATCTGTTTTTTCCGGTGTTGTAGCTGTATATTTTATTCCAAAGCGTTGTAGTGGCTTTGGAAGCGTATATGCTGTACTTTCCCATTGTCGTGGAGTCAGGTATGTGGCCTTTATTTGCCCTAACCCGGTTAGTTTAGCTTGTTCTAGATACTCCGTACCATTAAACATATAACGGGATACTCCATCTGCATCTCGAACATACACAGCCCCTCCTTCTGTGGCCACAGCTGACACCGCACCGGTGTGGCTGAAACTCAAAAGTTCCATCCCGTAATGATAAGAGGAAACAACACCGTCTTTTACCGCCGTTAGAACATCTTGCGCCCTACTAGAAGGGCCTACCCCATCCAAAGAGTACAATGGATTCTTGAGGTATTCCTGGCCATCATAGGACAAGACATGTACATTCTTTTCATCATCCGTTATGACTAATTCTGATTCAGTTCCTCCAGTGAAATACAGAGGCTCTGTCTCCAACTCATATGTTTTTTTCTTTTCTCCCAATGAACTCCCTAACTCATCCGCTGTCCATATTTTATTTCGGTCAAACACGGATACACCGGATTCAGTGACAGCCAACGAGATCGCACTTTGAAAGCCGGAAAGCCGGTATGCTGGATTTTCAAGAAACTCCGCACCGGTGTACTGGAATCGAATAACGTCACCGCTTTCAGTCAAAACTACATGATCCCATCCGTTCGGTGCGAATTGTACACCGACAATTCCATCCCCTAATGTTCGTGATAAGGCTGCATCGTATTCAAATTGGCCGGACTGATTAATCCGATAGAACTTAATTTCATTTCCTTCTACTTGAATAAACGCATCATCTGTGGCATGAAAGCTTTGCAGGCCACTGACTTTCGGCAGCCGCACTTCACCGGCTTTCGTATCCACCGTTGCATTCGTTTTTTCTTCGTTTACATGTTTACGATCCGTAAATGTTTCTTTTAGAACTTCTTCATCCGGCGTATTGGCTGCAAAAGCAAATCCAGGAAGTAAACACAGCAGACATAAAAAGCAAAAGAGAACGCGCCGCATCATATCGTTTCTCCTAGCGCCGCGATATCTTCAATTTGCCATTTTCGATCCTCATACATCCGAGCAAATACAACCGCTTCTTGTATTTTGACTTTTCCGAATGTATTGATTGTGTATTTCACTTGATACAGCTGCTCATGCATACTACCAGCGATAAATTGAATATCCTGTACTTTGACCGTTGTTCCTTTCTGTCCTTTATTGGTGCCACGCAGGTATACACCATAATGGCTTCGGTCTTCCCCGCCAACACCCTGGATCGCCTCCTTAACCACCTTTTCAGCCTCGATGTTTCGAGCATCATCTTTAACACGTGTCAGGTAATCGATGCTTCCCAGGCGAAGAGATACAATTTTATGCTTTTGTATCACTGTTTTATAGCGTCGCCAATCATATAAACCACCTTTTTCAAGAACAACATCTGTTTCTAATACATACATATCTCTTGGGAGCTGCTGCACAACCGGGTTATCTATACTGACAACTCGGTATGCTTTATAGGATTCTGGAAGTAGAATCGGGAGCGATTGTTGAACAAACGGGCCGAGTGAATCAGCCGGTGCCTCTCGTTTAAACATCTTGGCCAAAACTTCATTATGCCAGGCAGTCATTTCTTTCTTTTGGACTGCCATATGCGCTTCTACCTGGGAACCGGAGGCTTGTACAACTACCTTTTCCTCATCTTTCATGTATATCCACCAATATGAAGCAAGACCAATAAAAATAGCGCCACATAGCGCAATGCCAATTGTTTTGCCTGAATCAATTACAGCCATTAAAAAACGTTTCATTCACTCACCTCCGTTTCCGGTTCCGTTTTTTCTTCCTCTTTTTCCTCTTCTTGAATAGGGTCTTTAATGCGAACCTCTTCTGTTTTCAATACAGGAAACCCATTTTGTACAAATCCAACCGCCACACCGTTTTCCTTAAAAAAATGCTCCTTCCCTCTCCATGTGAAGAGGGTGGGAGCATTATTTACTACAAAAATTTCATAATCCGAAAGCTGTTGGCCGTTTGCGACAAGCGTATTTTGGGCTAATTCTACAGCCCGAATCTCGTCAAGTTTAATAACCCCGGCTTCTGCCGTTGCTTCCTTGTCCCAGGCCATGGCCCCGGAACGACTTGCCAAAATAGCATTGAAACGATGATCTGAAATGGTAATTAGTGATATTCCTGCTTGACTTGTTACTGCGATAAACGTGGCCATCAACAGAATAATAAAGATGGATTTAATGGATGAACTCATTAACGTTCTCCTGTACGCATAATCGCCTTATTCTTAGGAATTACATCAACCAGCCCAATCGTTTTACCTATTTCGGCAAAGTAGGGGACATGTAATTCATATTGCAATGTGGCCAATTCCCCTAATGGAACTGGATCAGGATTTTCTATTACTTCAAATTCCATTCCCCGTTCGGCTGCCAGTTGTTGCGCCTCTGCAATGGTCTCAGGCGTCATATATCCATCCAGACGCACACTATCTGCAACATACACATCAATTCCGGTTCCTTGTGCAATTTGCACTGCATGTACCCAAAGCGTCAATCCCATCACCAAACAAATAATAATCATGATGCTTCCTAATGAGGAACCAACTGTCTCACCCACACAAACCCCTCCTTACACTTACACGAAAAGATGGGCCACAAATGCAAGGGCTGTTGAACCCATATCTACAGCATCGGGTGCCATCGTTAACAGCTGATCAAATCGTCCGGCCAACCGTTCTCCCAAACTGGTTAAAGCCGTTCCTAATCGTCCATCCGGATTAAAGATAGCCGACAACACCGTTACCGCAAAGCTCACCAACATAATCGCACTTGAAGTCTCTTGCATAAATAATATCCTCCTGTTTTTCCGTTTTTTTGTTTTATCCAATCATGTCCATTTTTGTAATCGAGTCGAAAATCACCGGCAAAACGATTAAGGCAAAGGTCGTAATAATTGCCGTATAGCCAATTAAATCCAGACGTTGCTGATCTTTCTTTTGCTTGTCTTCCATTTGAATCTTCATTTCGCGTTCCAGGAGCTCTTCTTGCTCTCGAATCACTTTTAAATCCGTTGATGTTAAGGACACTTCCAGCATGTTAATGAGGGTCTGAATCATCGGCAATTCATCCATGTGTGTCTCCGCAAATGCCGCTTCCATGGGAATTCCATTTCCCCATCGATGCAAAATCAACTGGAAAGGTTTTTTCAAATACTGCATGTCCCATATTGCCATTTCAATCGCTTGCTCTGGACGAGCATTTGATCCCCTGGCAAATTGATACCGGCGATACCAGCGTCGAACCTCGTTTGTGATACCCTCCTCTTTTCGTAGCCCATAAAAGCTTTGTAAAGATAGGTACGAGAGAGGTGATAAAAAACAGAGTATCGCTAGATACCAAAGGGATGGCACCCAATTCAAAATAATAACGGGTGGTGGGATACATATGCAGGCCATTAAGACAATGAAGGTTCTCGGCTTAATTTTAATTTGGAACCGTGCAAAGTCCCGTTCTAATCTCTGTTCAAAAAAGGAGATCAAATTCTTCCCCTCGCTTTCATTAAGAAAAAGACATACGTATGAGGAAGTAGAAGTGTAATAACACCTACTGTACTCAAAACCTGTCCCAATCCCGTTCTAAAGTAAAATTTGAAAGGTTCATGAATCAATCCAGGCATCACTGTCACAACAACAAATACAACAAAGCCATTCAGTAAAAGACTCGATTTCAACATTCGTTTCTTTACTTTTGCCCCTTGTTCCCGGTCAATGTTCTCATTTTGAAAAGCGATTCGCAGGGATTCCAGGCGCTCAATAATATAGTCCCTCTGTGCGTTTTGTTCCTCCAGAATAAGGAATAGCTTTCCTATTTCAACTAAGTACCGGTTGTCATGTTTGTAACCTTCATTCATAAAAACGCTCGATGCTGGACGTCCAGCAGCCATCCCCTGCCGTATTTGCCTAACAATATGGGAAATAGCTGGGAATTTCTCTGGTTTAACGTGCTCCATTGCACCCTCCAGCGTGCCATAAGTACGAATGAGCGAAGATAAACTGGCTGTAAACTCAGTCGTTTGCTTATAACGAATGACATCGCCAAAAAGCGCTCGACTCTCCTGCAAAAAATATGGAAGCAAAAACACCAGTGCAGCTGCAATGAACGCCATGGGATAATTCATGATGTATTGAACCAAGCCAAATAACAGCGCTGCGATCCCAACCTTCACACCATACTGCCTAAACATGCGTTTTGCCTCCAAGGATGCCTATCTTGTGTAACTGCTGATATAACTTCATCGTTTTTTCACTAAAGGAGAGTGTTTCTAACTTCTCTCTTAGTCTGTCTTTTGCTGGGTAAAACTCGTATTCGTGTGTGTAAACATTGTACTTGGCTAGTAATTCCGGCTTTTGATAGTCAGGATATTGCCAAATTTCTACTAACTTACGAGGTTCACCATCGATCTTTTCTTTCATGACTACCGATGCATCGAGTACATGCGTAATCTGATTCACGGTTGGTTCTAACTCTACATGCTTTTCCTGCGCCATAATTTCTGCCAAATACAGAGGTAAATGCAGCCCTGTGGAATGAGTTGTAAATGGCCCCATTGGATGCCCTGATTTAAAGGCCGTAAGAAGATTTGACACTTCACGAGCACTCAAAATCTCCCCTTGTATAATTAAATCCGCAGAGCGTTGCTTCATGTTTTCATAAAGGTCTTCTAACGTTATATTTTGGGTAGCTGCCGTTTCAACGACATCTACGTCAATACCTTTTGATTTAAAGAACTTATAGAGGTTTAACTCAGGCATGATTTCCATATCAAAAATACGAAGTTTCGGCTCTACTTTAATGAGCTCATACAACAACTGGCGTAACAAAGCTGTTTTTCCTACCCTTCCTTGTCCAATGATGCCGAATGCTGTTTTCGCAATGGTAAGAGCCATTAAAACTTGATATACCGGCTCACTCATCACCCGTGGAACAAAATCCTCTTTTGATAGGAAAACCGAATTATCAATCCGTAGATTAAAGCTGGGATTTGATACTTCTCCTGCCGTAAACGAGAGCCTAGTTCCGTCTGCCAGCATCACCCGATTTACCGGGTTTGCATTACCAGCAGCTCCACCCTCATGATGGGATGTCAATCGATACAGTACAGTAGATACATCTTCTGCATTATCCCAGCAGATAGAAGTAAGTTTCTCCCGATCCCCATTTACGTAACAACGTACATCATTACGCCGATTGACATAAATGTCCTCAATTCTTTTTTCTTTTGCACTCTCATATAAGCGCTCAAATTCAACGTTTTTAAACCCGTATAACATGCTATATACATACAGCACAACTTCTTCGTGATCTGTACATTGAGAGCAAGTCACACCTAGTCCAGAAATAACATCAGAAATCATCTTTCGTAGTGCATGAACCGCTTGGGGATCGCGTTCTTCAGCTGCGCGTTTTAAAGTGTAAATTGTGCTATCGTTCGACTGCTCAATCTGCTTTTGTACAAGCTGCTCGATTTGAGAAAGGGTCAAGTCTTTTACGTTTTGCTGCTTGTGGCTATAAAATCGCGTCATAACGCTTTCGACAAATAATGTCTGGTTCGCTACTGACCAATCCTCGGCACTTTTCCTGTCAAGCGTGACCGCCATCTTGCCAACCACCCTTCTCCTTGTTCTTCTTCTACTCCCAAAATGTCTGCAGCAATTCGGCGTACTGCAGCTGAGTATTCTTTTGGAATGGTTTCAAAATCAATTTCCGCCACTTCTGGAAGAGTCCAATCTGCACGGTCACGGTCAGTTTTCCCGATCCAGACTTCTTCTATCTTGTCATTTAGACCAAATCGATCCAACAATTCCCCATAGAACTGCTCTTCTCTCAACTTTGCCTTCCACGTTTGAGCATGATGACGGATTCGTAGAATACGATGTGCCTGGGCAAAGGTATGTAAACCCGTAGCCACATCAAACCGATCAGGGCAATCCACGATTACTACATCTGCAAACTTATCGGCAGCTTGTAATAAATCACGAATTTTGTAATGAGGCACATCCAAACGGTGAGGTTGCCGAGTACCAGGCAAAAATAAAAAGCCCTGTGTTGTGGTAAACGTGCATATATCCACAATCCGAGGTGTGATTTCCTCGTGACGTTTGAATACAGCATCGATACCAAAATCAGAGCTTCGTTCCTCATCTAAAAAAGCTGTAATATCCGGATGTAGTGTCTCAAAATCAATTAAGAGTGTACGCCGGTTCTGAGCACACTGTTGAGCCAGGTCATAGGAAAAGATGGAGGCCCCCTGACCATTACTTGCAACTGCAATAATCATGAATTGTCTCCCTTCCATGTAAAATAGAACTTGCCTTTGTTTTGTGCGCTTTTCACTTTTTGGAGATCCACTGTTCTGATAATGATCTCCGCAGCCGCTGGATTCCGATCCCTGACCTCACTCCCTGCAATATCTTGATTTTGACGATTATAGTATTTTGTTACTTGGGCACCCTCACTTAATAAATCTGTTCGACCATCCTTATACAGTACGAACAAATCGACCTTACCAAGCTTGCTGCTCATTTCATAAATATCGACAGGAACTCGTAAATTTACGGTATCCTGCTGATACGCTTTATGCCTGATAAACTCTTGCGACACCGGAATACCGGCCGGAATCCCTGTATCCACCACGGAGCCTTCCAGCTTTTCCGGAACCTTATACCATTCACCGACAGTTTCCTTTCTCATCTCAATATCTTGCTTTTGAATCACATAACCAGGTGGCATCTTTATCTTAGCGACTGGAACTTCCCTCAACGTATCATTAGCCCCTGCATTTCCGAAAAAAATAAAGGAGATTCCACCTCCTATAAGGCAACCAACCGCCGCTATCAATAAGGGTCTTGTTTTCTTTGCCATAATGTCCTCCTTATCTTATTTTTTTAAGAAACGAAGCAAGTTGCCGAATCTTAAAACGCCATAGAGTGAAAGTACGCATACAATGAAGCAAATGGTTTCCAATATACGTACTTGGCCTGTTTGTACCATCCGTAGAAAGGCCACAAGTAATCCTCCAGATAATGTGGCAAGAATTCCGCATACGAAAATTAACAATACATTTCCTTTTTGTTCTTGGTTTTGTCGTTTCATATTTCTTCTCCTCCTATAATGGTTATTGAGCCCATGGAAGTAACGCCAGTAACTTTCTTGGCGCTAATTTTGACCAAAAGCTAGGCTCAGGTTGAATATAATCAATATGTGGTAATAACAAAGCTGCTAAATCCAGCATTTCATCCGTATACGGATGTTTTGGATGAAGCAATACAAATGGCTCCCGTTCTGTTTTTAGCTTTTTAATGTCCTTATGATACTGGATGACGCGTGAATCATAAGCTTGTACCATTCCCATAGCTTCCTCTTCTGTTATTCCAAGCCCTTTTTCTGCTCGATTTACTATGTGAATAATTTTCTCTTCCGGGATTCCATGTTGTTGTAATAACAAAGAGGTAAAATTATTTCCTTGTAACGTTTCAAAATCCATATCGGAGATCAATAAAATATAGTCGACTTCATGAATAAGCGCATAAAACACTTCATTCATGATGGTTCCACCATCAATCACGAGTACATCCAGTGCCGATTGTAAGAGGCGCACCACCTCCACTGCAGATGCCGGTGTTAAATTAGTTGGTGCTTCTGCTTCTCCTAATACATCCTGGGTTGGCAAGATGCATAACTCTGTACCCCCGTCAACATGCATTCTCGACCTTACTTCCTCGACAGAAGGCATATCATCCAACCAACTTTTCACAGTCAACGACTCGACAATCGAAAAATGAGAAAGTATAGTACCTGGTTGTTGTGTCAGCTCCACAAGACCAACATCTTGATTCGTATAGGTTTGCATAATCGTGGACAAATTCGCTACCGTTGTGGTTTTTCCTACACCCCCTTTCAATGAAAAAACGAGAACAGTCGTGTTCTCCGGCTTGGTTCTTACTCTCCGTTTCTTCCCTATCTCCCTTGGCCCATACACCTTCATGGCCGGTTCCGGTATCGGGGAAGTTTTTTCTCTTTCTTTACTCTTTGCTTTTGTATCTTGTTTGTTTTCTTCCGGTTCAGCAGAAGGAATCTCTTCTCTTCTTTCTATTGGTTTAGTTGTAACGGCTACTTCCTCCGCTACCTGTCTTTCTTGTTTGATATTGTTTCTTTCTGGATGTTCTTCTCTTACCTGTTTTGTACTTTCCTCCTCGATAGTCTCTTTCCTTTCCTCTTCCTCTCTTTCTGGCACTGGCTTTGGTTTCGCCCGAAGGACAGAACGAAAACGCCCCATATCTAGTGGTAACGGAAAAAGGCTAATTTTTGCCTTCACTGTTTCAAGATATAAATCCATCTTCGCTTCACGAGCAACAATATAAAGAGAAAGATCGGGGAACCCTTCCCTGACATAATTAGCTAAAGCAATACCAGATACATCCGGTAGGGTTGAATGTACGAGCACAGCATCGTATGTGTGGGAACCAAGCTTTTTTCTAGCTTCTTCGCCTTTTCCGACTATAGTAATTTTCATATCCTGTTGTTCTTTCAATTTTTGAATCCACTGACTTTCATTTCTTTGTGGATCGACAACCAGGATGCTATATGTCGTCAATATTTTTTCCTCCTTTCCTATAATCCAAGATATGAAGCCGGATCAACGGCCTTTCCATTAATACGGACTTCAAAATGCAAATGAGGGCCTGTAGACTGCCCTTCCGAGCCTACTGCAGAAATTGTGTATCCTGCAGGAACATCCATACCTGCTGATACGTACAATCGTTTACAGTGGCCGTACCAGGTTTGTACACCATTTCCATGGTCGATCTTTATCAGGGTTCCGTAGCCCCCAGCTGAACCCGAATACACAACCTTACCTGCCATAAAAGCATAAACAGGTGTCATCATGGGAGCAGCTAAATCAATTCCAGCATGAAGCTTTTTTACTTTTGTTATAGGATGAATACGATATCCAAACTTGCTTGCAACTCTAAAATTTTTAAGTGGCATCACCTTGGCTCCTGGGACTGTTGCTACAGGACTCCCTCCGGCCTCCCCTGTTGCCGGAATTTCAGCAAATAAGGCCGCCTGTGTTTTGATATTACTTACATAGGTCCAAGAATGGTTATAAGCATATATTGCTTTGTCCATGTCTTCAAAAAAACCAGAGGCCTTAAGATAGTTAGCTGCCGCCCTTGCAGAATCCCGTGGATTAAATGGATCGCCACCCATTCCAAACTCGCGCCATGTACCCGGCATAAATTGGAAATGACCGATTGCTCCGGCTTCACTTACCATCAATTTTCCTGTTTTCGGGTTTACATATGTGCCAAATCGCGTCTCAATAAAGTGGAAAGCAGCAAGATAATTCCACGGTATTCCAAACTCTGCTTCGACTTCTTTGTAAATCTCCATGTACTCTGGAGGAATCATAGAACTGGCCAATTGGCTTGGGTCCGGCGAATCGATTCTCGAAGTGAGTGCATATTGAGAATTAAAAATCCAAGCAAAAACAAGGGCCTGGTCCGTATCTGCATTTGATTCAGTTATTTTGTTGATTGCCGTAAAGGCTGACTTTCTATCTTTCCAGTCTACTGAAGAAAGATAATGGGCAACGGTCCATACAATATCATCAAACCGATCTCGCTCTGGAGGAATAGGTACGTGTTCTTTGATTTCTTCTTCTGTATGTTCCTCCTGCCACCATTCCCATTCTCGCTTAGAATATTTGTGTGCTTCCCAAAACGAATCTGGTAAATCAAACGCATCTGTTCGCTCCACAAACCAGAAGAATCCCGGCTCCCGAGCAAACCTGGTTTGCACCAAATGAATACCTGCAAGTACAGTCCAAGGCACATCAAACGCTTGCGATGCCGGGATATACCATTCTGTGATTAAATCTGGAGGAATATAGACCTTCTCTGCGTTCTCTTTGTACTTTTCAATGGCTGTCTTTTGAAGCCAGGCCGCTGAATCATTCGTTCCCAACATTACGCCGAATAAAAGGAGAAGCACCAATGGACACAGAATAAAGAAAGCTATCAATGCTAAGATTATTTTTTTCGGTAATCCAGGCGAACCCTTGTTAGGTCCGTATTTTCTCCAAATCGCATACGCTTTCCGGACCGCTAAAACTACATTCAACCTTTTTGTCTCTCCCCTCAGCTAATGTAACTTAGCAGAGGCTTCCAATCGGATAATACCTTTTCTGTGTCCATAATGAGATAAGAGCTCGGATCAGCATAAACCATAAATGATGGCTCCCTCTGAAGTTCATTTTCATAAATTGCTGTTGGGATACTTTCTAAGGTTCGATTAACAATGATGATTGTATCGGGCTTGATTTTTTTCTGTGCTCGATTCAATGATTCAAGGGATGGATCAGTGATTAATACATGATGAACTACTTTGTCCTCATCTTCTTCTATTGATTCCGGTGGAGCGCCATCTACAAGCACCCATCCTTTCTCGGGCCATTCGGGTAATTCTTTACTTGTCCTCACCTTAATCCCTTCCTCTTCTTTAATCATGAAGGTACATCCCTGTGTATCATCCAAAACAATTACTTCCTTCTGTTTTTCCTTAAGTGAACGGGCCAGTGCAACCAAGGCCGTTGTTCTTCCACTTCCTCCTTTAGCACCTTCTATATACACCACATGTAACAATTGCTTCTCATCAAGAGAATCTAGTTCTTGCTCTTCTTCCCATGTTTCCTCCAATTCCTCAAATTTTTGACGAATCTCATCGGCCATTTCTTGAACTACCTGTTGAATCATTTCTCCATTAATCTTTTGGCCATCATTTGCTACCAGTGTACGGCAACCCATTTCATCAGCAGCCTGAATAATCTTTTGTCCCTTTGCATCATTTGAGCCGACAATAATAAGCACCTGAGCATCTGGAGAGTGCTCCAGAATGGCACGTGCCATTTCATCCGATTTATACACACCGCCTACTTTGTTCCTTTTCAGTAAAATGGCCATATCAATAGGCTTGCAATCCTTCAAATGCTTCTGTAATTCCGCCAAATTCTTCACCCGGCCACTTTCCTCAAAATCATCCAGTTCCTTTCGTAACCAGTCCTCCTGTTGTTTTGCATTGCAAGCTAACAATAATTGAGGGGAAACATGTTCTCCAGTCTCCGTATTCTCTTCCTCGAAAAAAACAATGTCCTCCATTTTCATGGCTCCCTTCCAGTTATTTTTAGGCATAAAAAAGCCGCCTCACCTGTAGCGAGACGGCTTACCGCTGGCACTATTTATTTTTCCTACACTATCATATTACCACATAGAAACGGCAAAAAGTGTGCTCAAAAAAGTGCACGAAAAAGTGCACAAAAAAGTGCACGATTTATACCATACTTTCCTTTCTTTGCTGCTCAATCCACTCCGCCATCGTACTCGGATTATTGGATTCTTGTTCTGTCGACTCACGAATTGTTGCCACTATCTGATCAATATCTGGCGTTTTAAATGTTTGCACTTCATCTCCCACCTCTTGTAATACATTCCTTTCTTCTTGAATCGCAGCTCGTAGCCTTTCTGTCAAGTGAACCTCGGTAAAATCAAGTTGACGTATACGATCTTGTTCTTCTACAGTGAAAAAGCCACGCTGTTTTTGCGCAGTTTGAATGCTTCGACGTTCCATCTGCATATTCGTTAATTCCTGTGTTGCCTCTTCTTTCTCCTTCCAAGCCGATTGTAAATCACTTTGTCGATCCTTTGGTACAGATGCCAGGATACGCTCCTGTTCATGATTCTGAATTTGTTCCATACGTTCTATCATATCTGGTGTCTTTTGTTGAACCTGTGATAATGCTGCATGTTCCTCACGAAGTTCACTCAATGACATTCGCCCAAGCTCTATATTATTCAGTTCCTTACGCACTTCACGCGCACGGCCAGCCATTGGATTAGATTCAAAGGCTACAGGATCCTGTTCCCTTACGCGCTCAATTTTTTCCCATTCATCACGCAATTGCCGTTCCCGCATACCAAATTCTTGTTGGGCTTGTTCCACTTCCTGATCGCGTTGGATATCACGATTTTCGGCATGTTGACGAAATATTTCTGCCGCCGGGCCAGCACCAGAGGCGATAAGTAAACTTTGTAATTCTGACCGGTTCTCAGCTATTGCATTTTCCATTTGCGTTACGCGAGAGCGTCCTCCACGTTGAGCAAATAGGGCCGGGCTTTCGTGTTGCTGTCGACTAAACTCCGCTAGCTCTGCCTCCAGGGAGCGCCCTGTATCATACAGAGAATTCACTTGACTACGTTCATTCTGACCAAGATTCTCTAATGCACGTTGCCATTCCGTATGTTGAATGTATTCCAAATCGGTGCGATCAGCTGGCGAAAGCACTTCATTCTCGCTCAGACGTGCCTCATAGGCCCCTCGTTCATTACGAAGCTCATCCATGCCCATTGCCTCAATTTCATTCATACGTCGTCTATCCATAGCCTGGAGCGCTTCATTAGCCAAATGACGATTAAGAACGCCCTGACTTCCAGCACCTAAGTAATTACGGAGAGAAGAACGTGCTTCACGTTCACTTTCTGAGTATTTGTAACGATCAGCTGAACCGATGCCGCTAAGTCTTGCGTAAGCAGAAAGTAATTCATTTTCTCGTAACTGGTTGCCCTGTAGTTGACTTTGAAGATGCTGCAGCTGCAAATCTCCCCCGCGTTGTAAAAACCCTGTAGGATCAGCAAGTTGTTGCTGTAGTAATGCATTTTGTTGCTTATGAAGTGATTGACCTTCTCCCCAAATACGATCCAGGGCAACGCGATCCTGGGCACTCATCATGCTACGAATACGATTTCGTTCCATCTCCTGAATTCGACTTAAATCTTGTCTTTCACTTGCTGACAATCGTTCACCTGCATTCAGACGATTCTCATACATTTTTCTCTCCGCCTGCAACTGTGGAAGCCCCATATTCGCAAGATTTTCATTTCTAATTTGTTGCTGCAGCTGTCGTTCCCTTGTAGCCAAACCACTGGACGCATATCGCTCAGGATTCTCACGTTTAATACGTTGAAGACTCATAAGCTCTTCTGTTGCATTGGCTTTTGTATTTTGGTTCGGACCTTTATTTGTGAGGCGTGGATTTCTTCGACTATGCTGACCAAAAACATTTTCGACTTTCTCTTTTGTACCACGCTTTTTAAATCGTTCAGTTGCTCGCTTGGCCATACCTGTAATAACAGCCAATCCCTGAACATAACTCTTCCATACTTTTGGTGAAAGGATAATCGCTGTAACCAGGATACCAAGAATAATGATCTGTTTAACAATATAGTGAAACGAAAACTTGCTGACAATATACATTAGCAACATAATGATAGATAGATACAAAGTTGCTGTCACCTTTAACAGTAAAAAGCGCAACATAAATACCCCGTATGTACGCAGTACCCTCATCCCCCATTCGCCTAAAAGTGGGAGAACCGGGGCAAAAGGCGACACTGAAATACCACCAAGAAGTAAAAGCCCACTTACAAACATTAAACCTGCTACAACCCCAAATAATATAAGCGAAAGGATTGAGTTAATCAAAGCAAACCAGCCAACCTGTGTACGAACAGGAGGCCCGATTTCATGCATAAGCTTAGAAGCTATGGGGCTACTATGCTCAAGGTCTTGATCAGCTAGAACCGCCACAAGCGCTTTTCGTTCATCACTTCCTGGTTCATATTTAAGAAACTCTGTTTTCCATGTTCCACCCGTAGATACAGTAACGCCTTTCCTCTTAAGTTCGTTACTTTCTTTCACATTAATTTGGGGAGCATCTACACTCCCAAACTGTCCAATGGTCCATGGATCGTCTACAATAACTTTCCATAGCATGTTTGTTGTTTCCATCATTCGTTTGATACCACCGGCTTGTGCTTGCTCACCTTTCGAGGGAGATTCTAAGTTTGCAATATTCAACGTCATGATAGAAACACCGTCCGACAATTTAGACGCCTCTCGGGTAACATCTCCAATGTTTTGAATCAATCCCATCATGATTCCAGACAAAATGAACGAACCAAAAAATAGCTTCATCATCTTGCCCTTTTCACCATTAATCCACTTAATCAGGACAAAAATCATCGTAAACAGGGAAGCAAGCGAAAATACCTGACCATAGATGGTATTTGTTGTTGCCTGTATTTGGCCCTCAATCTCCTTTATGCCATCAGCAAAAATATTCGTGGAAAAACCAAGTTGGAAAATAAAAATTCCCATCCGGACAATTGCAACGGACCAACGAAAGATCATCGAGGCAAAGGAGTTATCCATCGTGTCAGAAGGTCCGTTCCATTGAGGAATGATTCCATTCATCTCCACGATTTGTAATGCTGTATCCCATTTATAATTTTCTGGAGCTGCTTCTTTATAGGCCGGTTTCATTCCTGGAACATCTATTTTCATATCCTTCTCGGTTGGATATAAATTATTGATAATCGAGTCGGCTGTAGCGTCCGAATCCGCTGAAGCAAAAGCTGCCAAAGAACACAAAAAGAGCGTCAAAATGATTATATATACGCTACGCTTTGGCATAATGACCTCCTTTCACTAAAATAAAAAACACCATTTCAAAAATGGTGTTTTGGTCTTTGTTAATAATCAATATTCGGAACAGGAAAATTCTTATCTGCTCCATTCGCATGTTTTTCATTGGTATCATATACAATAGCAACTCCGTGGAGGTTTTCCCTCCCAGCTAATTCAATGTACATAGGCACACAAACAAGCAATCCTTGGGGAACACCTGGCATTACAACAATTGATTTCACGATACGATTCGGTTCATAACGAGGCAACATATCACTACCATAATCAGCAATCAGTTGCTCCGGTTTATCCAGTTCTTTAGGGATTTTCTTATCCGGAAAGAATTGAATATAGTATTTATTCTTTATTTTTTCAAAAAGTTCGTTTTCTGTTTTAATTCCTTCTGTATGAAAAATATCATACGCAAATTGCACAGATGCCTTCTGTGCCTCATCTAATTGATTTATCGATACGACTTTCCCATCTGCATGAATAGGAACAGGAAAACCTTCTGCCGGTTTCTCCTCTTTTGGTTTGGCAGCCGCCTGCATTTCTTCCTGTTGCACTGGAACCGGTGCACTACTCGGCTCCTCTTTCTTCCCACACCCTACCGTCACGGTTAGAAGAAAGGCTGCTGCTAGAAGCATACCTTTAAACTGTACTTTCATGACTTCTCCCCCCATAATCTTCCTATCTGTCTTACACTCACTATATCGACAAAAAGGAGCCTTGTGAACATATTTTCCAAATCACATACACATTTACTTAGAGATATTCCTTATCAAACTAAGAGATGTCTAAGAAAATATTGGATAAGTAGGTTACACGACAGAAAAATATTAACAGAACAAAGACAAACACTGCTTCTCCCGCATTAATTTTCCGACGTTTTTTATAGCTATATCCTAGCTCGAATAGTTTTACGCAAAGAACGATTAACGCAGGATAAAACAAAAGTTTTGCACCCATGACAGTTATTTTTAAGGAAAGAGACATACTTGATATGTAAGCTACCACAGCAAAAAACAGGGAAAAAATAAGGGTAGCTATCATAATAGGCTTATCTATTCTTCCATTTTCCTTATATCTACGTCTTAATTCGAGTAATGAAATCAAAAGAAATCCTAAAACAAGATAAAACAAGCCTTTTGCTGCTAGTATAACTACCTCCACATTCTTCCCCCTTATCTTGAAATTTTTCTATATTGATTTGTTACCTGGCTGCATAATACAAAAAGTGACCAATCGGAATTTCTTGCTCTTCAACTAACAAGGAGGCCATTTCCTTTCCGAGCTGCGTAAATCTTGTATTCACCTCTTCATGTTTTGATAACGGTTTGTTTATAATGTCCATCATTTGACGATACAATCGCCTAAACTCATCAACATAAGCCATCTGTAAGGTAAAGGTATACCATGTAACTTCGTCTGTATCTTCATCCTCTGGCTTTGGATGTTCTGATGTATAACTGTCGCAAACAAATTCCTCACTTTTTGAGCAAGCGCATGAACGTTGATGTCCAACATGGTAAAACACGAGTTGTTCAGCAGCACCGTTTTTATCCATAATTTCAATCTTTACTTTGCCAGTTGATACACACTCAGGAGAGTACGTGGCTACCCATCTATAATCATCATGCCTATTGCTTTTTAACACAATTTTTTCCGATGTGGATGATAGCACAAAACCAGAGTATGAACCTTTTTCTGTATACCAGCTCACTCCCATTCCCTTTTTGATTTTGGTAACATCAAATAGTCCATTTTCTTGTAACATCCTAATCTTCTCCTCCCTAATTTTATAGCCCGACAAGTTGATTGCTCATATCCCATCGGGCTGATTTCTCGCACTCTATGCTGCTTTTTTTCCCTTTTTCTTTCGTTTCTCTTCTGCTGTATCGTTAGCTGTATCGAATATTTTCTTCCAGGTTTCAGGAAGCCATACATAAATTTGATTTGTTCTTCCCTCGATATCTCGGAAATAACACCATCCAGATTCGAGTCCTTGGAAACTCGGTACCATATCTTCGACCGATGAGGAAATGCGAAGCATATCCATGGCGTCGGCAATTTCCGTCTCCGAGTTCATCCGGAAACAGAAGACAATCCCCACATTGTTTCTGATTTCCTCTGCTGCTACGTCTGATGCTTCCTGCGTAGCCAGGAGAGGTACAATATTGAGGCTTCGACCTAGTTTGATAAACTCTTGAACCAGTTGTGCACCTTGAGGGATTTTCGTTACAGCCCATGATTCGTCCAAAGCAAACATTTTTACAATTTCCTTTGGTGCATTCAACATGAGCTCCTGGCCCATTGCTGTAACAAGATACATAATACCGATAGAAAAACGTTCAACTGGTGTTAAAACACGCTGATCCATCTCCTTCGAGCTTTTTGGAAGAACAAGCCCGCGTAAATCCGCAATTACCAACGGATATTCAGAGAGCGCCATCTCTGTCGGGTCATCATGAAACACAATTTTCCCCAATGGATCATCTTCATATGATTTCAACAGCATTAGGCATCGACGCGCCTCTAATTTAAGCATTTCATCTTCTTCATAATCTACAATAATCTCAAGCTCACGTTGAAAGTGTTTCATAGAAGGATATGGATGTTGCATAGTGGCTTTAACAGCCTGGGCAATTACTAGCCTTCTTTCCTCTGTCCGAGATTCTAACAGCAATTCTAAATAGCCCTTGGCAATCTCCCAAGCTTTCTCCAAATTATGAGAAAGTCGAAAAATATTAAGACGCGTTGACTCTTCACTACCGGCACGGAACCGCAGCACTTTGGTATATGGCCTGAGCCATGGAAACTCAAGGAATACATGGTCTTCTCCCTTTGGGTCTACAGAGAAGACCTTGCCACCTAGTAGGAGATTTTCCATGATAAGCTTTTTCTTGAGCATACTCTTCCCGCCGCCAAGCGTCCCCAGGATAACAATAGTTCCTGCTTTATTAAGTTCCCGACTCATTGGCCGCGCCATGTTATAACGAACCGGTGCCCCCTGTAAGGTACAACCCAAATATGGACCAGCGGGGTCCCCTATCTCATTCGAGCAGTGAATCCCGCTTGACGCTAAAAAACCCGGGTCCATCGGAAACGACCAGTAGTCTTCCATGTCTCCTCCCGGGATGAATGCTTGAAAACAACGTAAGGCATCTCCTACGCTACGCTGAAAAATAAAATGGCGTGGTCTATAAAAGGTTTCAATAGTCCGCGCCCGTTCCTCCATCTGTGTTTTTGAAGTAGCAGAAATACATAAAATGGTCTCTGCCCACATCAAAGGCTGCCCTTTCCCTAGTTTATATTCCAAATCGCGCCCCGCTTCATCTGTTTCAATCATGCTGTCCGGAACTTCTTTTCCACTTTCAACTAAAGATTTCGCTTCCCCTCGATACTCCTTTCGTTTCCGGCGTAGCCGTATCTTTTCGTCTCCAGGCTCAAGAATATTAAACCGGACACTCACATCAACAGGAAAGTCATTAATCATTAGCCAGTACAGCCACTCGCTATCTATTGCAGGGTTATCATCCGGAATATCAACCAAGGATAAAAAAGTCTGATAGGATACTTTACCTTCCCCTTTATCTCGATGATGCACCTCTAGACTTTGCATATTTTGTTTGACATATGAATCTCCAAACATTTTTAACATGGCTGCTTTCTTTTGTCGGAAGTACGCTGTTCCTCTTTTTTCTACCAAGGACACAGGCGATTTATCTGTGATATGCAACTCCGGCTCGCCAATAGCTCGTAAGAAATTACGTTTAATCAGACGTTCTGTATCCCTGGGGGTTCCTTTTGCCATCCGACATGTTCCTTTTAACTGCGAATACAGGCTCTTTTCTAAATTGATCGCCTCTTTAACCTGCTCCAGCTCTAAATCCACGCGTCGGCCTAATGCCTGTAACCCTGTATCTGTGATGATTTGATACCATTTCTTTGCCTGGGCTTTAAAATCATCCTTGGTTAAAACCTCAAAACCAGAATCCAAGTGACGCTTTTTCGGTAGCTGTAAAAGAATATATAGATCATGCGTCCATGGTGGTTGAATATCCAGTTGCTCTCGCTGTGCATCATTCCATTCCTCAAATGCCTCGGGGAATCGGTTCTCATACTGTAGATTCTTCGTTTCTTCCAAGTATTTATCAGATGATTCCTGACGAGCCAGAAGTAAAAGCTGGCCTTTCCCCCGATATACCCAGAATAAGTTTTCTAACTTTTTTAACACATTTTGTTTATACCCTTGTGACTTAAACATAATTTGACTAATAGGAATCTTATAAACAGCGAGCGTTGCTTTTTTTGTAAAAATAAGATTCCTTTCAAAATAATCAACGGTAAAACTATCACCGATGATTTTCTTAGCTGCTTGCCCCATTTGACTCCTCCTCTCCTCCAATGTTTGGTACATACTCTACTTTTGTCTCTCCCGCCTGATGCAAAAGGCGAACTTCCCCACGACCAACCTCAAGCGTAGTCGGACGTAACCGGTTCAGGACGGTTTTTTTCTCCTGCAGCTTTTCAAATGTCCCTACCTCAATATTTACCTGCCGTGATATAGGATGAAAGGTAAATCGGGTGGCTCCCCGGGTTTTAAATGTAAGACCTGCAAATTTCTTAGCCTGCCCCTGGAGGGGCAGGATGGCATATTCAGTTTCGCCTTCTTTTCTTTCGGTCACAGGTCGAAACGGGATTTTCCATATTGGCTTCCATGTCTTTTGAAGCTTTACCGGCACAAAAGCCCGTGTCGTTTTCGGTACCCGAAATATGAAATAGGGAACATAGAACAACCAGACGATTAGGGGCTTTCCAGCTGTTGGTACCTTAAGCAATGCGTACATTTCCAAACATGTCAAAATTAAAATCACCCAAAAACGAGAAATCACAAAAGGAATCATCCCTCCCAATGACAAGAGAAATGTAACTAATGTGTTAAACAAAAAAAGAATGGGAAAGACCATCACCGAGCCAAAATTAATATCAATATCGTCCAAAAATTTAATAGGCAGTGTAAAATCCTGCTTATACAGCCCCTTATATGACTGATATCGCATCTTAACCTCCCAGTCCGATGGCCTGTTTAATAACTTCCATTACTGATTTCGACGGGTCTGAGCTGGCAATAAAGATAATAAGAAAAGCACCAGCCAGTAGTTCGACAACCATTGCCCCTTTTTTACCCTTTGCATAGGCACGAATAGCCATAAATGCTGTTAGCAAAAACACAATCGTTACCAATTTAGAGCGTATACCTGTATCGGCTGATTCAATACTCCAACCTGCAGCAAATACGTCCGTTTGAAATACAAGGGTGAAGCAAGCTGCTAGAGCAAGCAATATACCTGTACGGAACACCTGAATTCCTCTTTGTTTTTTCTCCTTACTCACCATGACATTTCCTCCTATTCGTTCATGGAAACAATATAGAATTTCCCTTCCTGCTCCTCAACCTCCAAGTAGTAAGACGCACCATATGAAATGGTGGTAAAGGGATCGCGTACTCGAAGATTTACGAGCACAAACCATGTTTTGTCCTTTCCAAATGCGTCAACACGATCTAAGCGTTCAAAGGTAAATAGCTTGTTTTGAGGTTTAGGTGCGTTTTGTACCCTCTTGAAAAAGTTAGCAATGTCCTCGGATTTTTCCGCCTCAAAATAAACCTTATAGAACGACTCCAGCATTGGTTTCATTCTTTCTGCCGCTTCTGTATTGCCTTGGCCAGACGTTGGTAAAACAGCCGAATTACTTCGTTCTACCCTTTCAAATTTCGGGTACTGTAAAATTTGGAATTTCCCTTCTTTTCCTTCTGTAACCGGAACATCTACCCGATAAATCAATCGCTTGGATTTTTCACGCATCTCCATATCAGCTGAAGCACGATCACGTTCTACAATTGCTATCATTCGTACATTCATGTGATGACCGGATAGAACATCGCTTTTTATCGGCCATATTTCCACCACACGTTGCGTCACCTTATCTCCATCACCCACATTCGCCGTTCTAGGATCAGGTAATTCTGTGAACAAACGAATTGGCTCCGGGCCTCCTTTGTCATAGGTAAGATAAGAACGCAGAAATGCCGCTGCAAAGCCCTCCGCTTCTTGAGTATTTGCTGGTATTGGATCAACAGTCATATCCAAGATAGTTTTATAGAAGGCATAACCACCTCCATATATGGCAAGGAAAATCCATAACCCGGTTAAAAATCGTTTCAAGACTTCACCTCCTTTCTAGTTGAATAGCCTACACAAAACAAAAAGGACACCAGTAAGGCCATAATGGCTGTTATTGGTGTCCTTTTATTAGATGTATACTCATACTTCTTCCTTAAAACCTTTGTTTACATCGTGAAATTTACTCCCATTCGATCGCATCTTCTTCCTTATTACTTTCCTCATCTTTCTTTACGTTCGTTGCCTCTTTCTCATCAAAGAAGCCATTAATGCTTTTGAATTGAAAGCGAATGCTCTTTGTCTTTCCTAAAAAATCACTTTCCTGCAGCTCTTTTTCACTTACTTGAAAAGGCATGTCCATGAGAGAAATGCCCTCTTTATCAAGTGACTGCCATACAGACGAAAAAATTCCCTGTTCGGCAAGCTCTTCAAAATGGGCTACTGCTACAAATGGGATATCAACACTACCAGCACTAAATTTACGCCACAACTGCA
Source organism: Aneurinibacillus aneurinilyticus ATCC 12856 (assembly GCF_000466385.1). Lineage (GTDB taxonomy): Bacteria > Bacillota > Bacilli > Aneurinibacillales > Aneurinibacillaceae > Aneurinibacillus > Aneurinibacillus aneurinilyticus. The sequence continues at coordinate 48,415 of NZ_KE952892.1, read as the reverse complement.
ATATTGTTCTTCCAGCGCTTTTACCTAGATAGACAAACAAGAGCAATGTTTTTCCTACACTCTTCGGTCGATCTATCGTTATCAATTGTGAATGCTGCAGCAACATGGTTTCTAGGACAGCAAGGCTTTCCGTACCATTTAAAATATCTAGGTAGATATTTCTCTTCTGATTTTCATAATAAAAAACACCGTAGCTGTTCATCTTCAAAAGTGGCTTCTTCTCATCTTCCTGGTACCGCTGCATAAGTGTGCGTCGACCGGTCCATTCCACTATCCCTGCATCGGGCATTTCTCTTGTGCTACGAATCATTTCACAGAAAATTTGATTGGCCAGAAGAATACTCAGCATACTGCCCGGAACTGTCTCCCATTCTTTTGGCTGAAACATAGCCAATTCGTTCCGGAATTCAGCCACATATTTTGCCTGATTCGGCATCAAGGAATAAGCCTTCGCCCCGCGTTTAATTTCCGGTACATCCACTTTACGAATCTGCTTATCCTTAGACATTTTTTGTAGATAACTATAAACCGTTTTCTGTTTCCAGCCATGTAAAATAGCCAGTTGTTGCGTGGTCATTATTTCGTATTCATATAGACTTTTTTTAATTTCCATTTTGCTATTCATGAATCTGATTGCCTCCTACTAAAAAGGTAGAATGCATAGGACAATCGCTTACGGATGAAAGGATTAACTTTCTGTTGTGTCCAATGTGGTAGGACGGCGACTGTGTACCCTTTGTATAATAAGGCCATAACCTTCCATAACTGCACTCCTCCTGTTTCCCCAATAAGCACCTTATCCTCTGTATGGGCTACAACGTCGCAACGTACTGCATGACCATACAACATCATCTTTTTTTCCTTCTGGATGAAGGGATGTATATAACTACGTCGGATATAAAGCTGAAAAAGTTCCTTTAGAAAACGATGATTCGGACTTTCTTTTTCTGAATCCTGGGCAAATGAAAGGGATGCTAATGTAAGCCATGTCGGCATATCTACATGTAGCATCCCCGATTGAATTCTCCATTTTCCCTTTTTCACTTCTCTCTCAAATTGAGCTTTATCGCTCTTATATCCTGGGTAACGATTCCACTCATCACTATAACGAAAGGCTCCATCCCATTCTTGCGTTTGTTCGGTCACTACCTCCAACATACCGGACTGTTCTACTCGATTCCGGAGTGCCGGATATAACTTACGACCTGGTAAATTCCATGCTTTATGAATGGCCCTCCGAATTTCACTACTATGTGCCTTACCTAACTGCTTAAAAAAATTATCTGGCAAGGGGCACTGTAGCCATTGGCTACTCAATTGCTTCAACCCGTTCCTGGCTGCCTTCCGTTTTCATGGTTGGTTTTGCTATATCAGCAAGGAGAGCTTCATCGGTATTACCCCTTGATAACCCAATGGCTTGTTGTTCCCACTCGGCCTTTTTTAGCGTTTCCTTTGCATCTTGCAAATTCCCCTCTACTTCATAAATTTTACTGGCCATTGTCAAAACCCCTGCATTTGTACGACAACGCTTGTAATCATCTTTCAAATCTTTTAATTGTTTTTCAAAGGATGGTATTGCACCCTTAAGTATCTGTATTTTCTCCGCTAATGTTACTTTTAGGGGTTGGTCCTCATCAAAGAGATAAAATTGTTCATTAGAAAACCTAAATTTTATTCTCCCTTTACTGTTCTTATCCATATCAATCAAAATGGACTCTCCAGAGTAAAGGGAAATACTCATATCTAGCACTTCGTCTAAATCTGCTGTATTAAAGACTATCTTTGTTGGAAAAAACTTGTTAAGTTCCTTCAACTGGGTTACTGTTAAATCCTCATTTATACTATTCATTCGAATATGAACATAAATGTTATGCTCATTTGCTGCCCGAATAAAAGCTGAGAATTGATTAAAGTTCAATTCATTTATAAAGCTTCGGGATTCGTACAATACTATATATTTATAGCCAGCTGAAGCAAGTGTATCCATCAATTCTATTAGTCGATCTAGCAATCCTCCATTATTTCCAAAACACAGGTCATTAAATTGGAGGTTAATCAAACCACCGGTTAAATCAGAAGCCTCTAACATATCAGGGGAAATATTGTTACCCCCTAATTTTTCCGTGAATACTACAGTTTCACTCATTTGACTAATCATTACTACCTTTTGGTTATTCCTTACTAGCTCTGAAACTAAATATTTAATAGCTAGTTTACTACCACTTCCGGTTTGACCAACTACTGCAAGGTTTTTGTCAGAAGCTTTCTCAATGATTTTCTCTTGAGGAATATACAGAGGCTCAGAAGCCAGCTTTTCCGTGTGCTTCAACAAAAACGCCTCTAGTTCATTAAGCAAAAAATCCTCCATCTTTTCTGTTTTAGAAAGTCCATCTATACCAAGTCCCCAGCCAGATAACAATAACCCGTAAGAATAAAAACGACCAGTTTCAGCCATCTCCTCCTTTTCAAACTCATCTGCTTCACGCAGACAAAAGTCTTCTTTCGATTTATCAAATACAAGCTCACGATATAATTTTTCTCCGCCAATTGCACGTTCCAAAAATCCAGGGTCCAGTACTTCTCCATTTACACGAGTGGAAATACCAATAGAGTAGAAATCGTCCGAATTTGAAATATTTCGCTCTGCCGGTATAGGATATCGATTAACTCTCAATGTAATCTTCTTATCTCCTGCTACAACAATCCTCGCTTTTTGTTCCATCACTATCCCCCCTTTTTTTGTTCCATGCTTATCGCATGGAATGAGATACTTCGACTATCGTCTCGTATCTCGACGCGTCGATTTCCTCGCGTATTCCGCTATGTCTCGGCCTGTCCCTTCCTGCCCGTCATGTCGGCTGACTCGCTATACTCGCCAGCCTCCCCACGGTCCCTTGGTCCATCATCCGACATAACGAACGCGACAAAATCTCCGCTAAATAAACAATGTAAAAACAACAAAAAGCCTTATTCTATAAGGCTTTACGCTATATCATACAGATGCATCACTTCTGTTATCATTACCATAGCTATTGCGATAACTATTGCTATACAAATGACACCATAATCATTCCTATAACTGTTCCTATAACTATTGATGTATGGCTAATCTAAAGTTATCCCCTTAATCCTCAATATCCTCGATGCTATATGACTGCCGATGGGAAGCAATAGGCGACAATTCTTGATTAGAAGGATGTCCCTCATCCAAGGCCCCTTCCAATGTCAACATGCCCCTGGAATAATCCATTTTAAAATTAGGATCAATGTGTTGGTCTTGAAAATATGGTGTCTGTACCAATCGTTTTCTAGCACCGATACTATACATGAAGCGCCCCGGTAAAACTTCAGGATCAGGTAAACGAGGATACGGAATAAAGTCCAGCATAATACGATAAGCTACATCATCCGAAAAATAGCCACATATCCGTCCAGTCACATTATTTTTAATCTGCCCTGGCACCACATTAGCGTCCGGCCTTTGTGTGGCCAAAATCAGATTAATCCCTGTAAATCGGCTTAACCTTGCAATTCGTGACGTTAATCCAACAATGTTGTCCACTAGTTCATGTTCATCTTTTGGACAGCTCTTTTTGTCTGTGAGTTCAGCCAACTCATCAATCAAAACAAAAATACGGCGAAGGGGTTCTTTCTTTTTTCCAGGCTGCTTTTTTAGCCATTCATTATAGTCCCATATATTTCTCGCCTTACCTTTAAACAGCTGTACACGAGCATCATTTTCAACTAATAAACGTTGCAATAAACGTTCTACAATCTCACGTTCTGAGATAATATCAATGCCCATATCCTCAAAGGCTGCATAGTCTGCTCCACCTTTAAAGTCAACAATGTATAACATTCCATCAAGTTTAGTTATACACTGATACGTAATTGAGTTTGCCACTACTGTTTTTCCAGCACCCGTTGCTCCCCCAACCAGCACATGTGGATTCTTTTTAAAATCATGAGTAAGCACTCCCTGCTCACCAACACCAACTACTATAGATGAATCTCCACAATGTGAAATCAGTTCTTCGCTAAAATCTAACTTCTCAGGAATTTCAACTCCACCAAGTTTCACAGCAATAAAAGATGGCTTATTATTAAACATCTCGATACGGGAAATTTTTTCCCCAATGGATGCTTCTAAGGATGGCTTTGTTTTCTGCCATTCTTCAACCGGAATACCTACATTTCGGAATACGAATGTAATTCCTCCGTCATCACCGACTATTTCCTTAAATAGAGTTGGATATTCCGGACGGTTTTTATTATCAATCATTACACGCCGACTACTGTATAGGCCACAACGTTCAAAGGCCAATATAAAACGTTGCCGTAATTTAATAACGTTTTTCCCCTTGTTATAAAAGAAATAACTTCCTCCAGCGAAACCAACCGTTAAAGCCAACGGATAACGCATTGGCTGTTCATGATACAACCAATGCCAAATAAAATTATCTGGATATAAGTCTGCAAGGTATGTACTATCTATAATACCCGCAGCGACTGAAGCACCGGCTACAGTACCCATATACCACATAAACGGTTTTGTCTTCCATATCTCCTTTTGCTTTACTTCTCGGATGCCAATCCCTACTGCATTAAAAAAAGGAACTAGCCCCTTCTTCCAAATGGATGCTACTCCCTTTTCAAGCCCTTCCCCTGCCCTGTCAATTGCTTTATCAATTTCTCGTTCCACACTAACTCACCATTCCACCACGGGTTGATGTTGCCAAATGACTCGTATGCATACCTGGAATAAAGCAACTTAAGTCTATACCACCCTGCTGAAGTGTTACCTCTGAAATCCGACGAAAAGCTGCCATTATACAACGATGTGACTGTTCTGGATGAATTTCTGCCTCCTCAGCTGCAGCTTGGATAATCTCATCTACCATACTCCGTTCTTTCATATTCTCCCTCCCTTTCAACAATAATTAAAGTAAATATCCTTGCCCCTCTTTATCAACCCCCATAAAATCCGGCACTTGCTCTTGTTGATTGTTTGAACGTATATAACGTTTAAAGCAATCACATCCGGCGACATAATCAGGCTCCTCTTCAAATCGTGGACATGGTTCCTGCCCCATCTTACATACATTCCATAAACGACAACAACCAAATAGATACCCCTGATTTGTTTTAGGGTTCATTTAGCACCTTCCCTCCTTTCCCCTGTAATATGGAAAATAAAAAGGCCATACGCAACGCGCAGGCCCTATGACCACAAGTAGAATTACTTGCGCTCTCTTATTTATTTTTCCTACACTATCATATTACCACACAGAAACGGCAAAAAGTGTGCTCAAAAAAGTGCACGAAAAAGTGCACAAAAAAGTGCACGATTTTTAAGATCGATATGTCTTAATGGCTATTTTTTTATACCCACTATATAGTAAAAATATACAAAAAAATCAATGGGGGAGTGGCTTTATGCTTAGTAAAATTTTTGATAAAAAAATAAATTTCCCTAAGAGGTTCGCCCAGGATTCCATTTTTGTTGCAAAAGAGCTTAAAAAACTAAAGAAAATATTTGATAAGGATAACGGTTCCCCGACTAAAATGAGCTTAGATGATTTTAATCGATTGTGGATCAAAGGAGAAGACAATGAATTATATTTGCGTTATTCACCTGAGCACTTAACAATTGCAAGGATAGAATTAAAAAATACAGGCAAGGGCACAGGTACTGAGGTACTGAAGTGGCTCAAGAAATATGCAATTAGCAAAGGGTTTAAATATATTATAGTTGAAGCTGTCTCAACAAATGAAATGGCAAATTTTTGCCAGTATCATAAGTTTGAACCGGTCCCAGCATTAACCACAAATACAAAGTTTCACAACGGCAACTGGAGGTTAAATATTGACTAGGAAAAGCGCCAGCTGGTAATTAAGCTGGCGCTTTTTTTTGATAACTGCTTACAATCATTTAAATGCATATCTTATATTCGACTCAATATCACTAACCCAGTATTCATTAGAATAATTAGACTCGTATTCTTCAGCAAGGGCCTTTAGTGTGTTTCTTAATATACCCTCATTTGGCCCATGATATTTTTCAGTATACATTATTCTTATAACAGGGAGAAAAGCATCCCTTAGCTTAATATCTTCCTCATATTTTTTTAATTTAAGATAAAACTCATTAGCAATCGCTATCTGATTCGTGTCTAATTTTCCAGCGGATTCTTCCCCAATTTTTAACCCTTCCATCATATCACCCTCTATATCTTTGATTATACTCTATTGCATTAATACTCCTAACTTATGGGACCCTTCTCCGCATCAAGTAGTAGTGTGAATGTCATTAATGACTCATATTCAGGAATATATTCAATAGCCCTTTTATTTTTCACATCTTTATGGTGCACATCTGCGCCTCCGTTAAGCAATAATCTAACGATTTTATATTTTCGATCCCTAGCAGCTATCATTAGAGCTGTTATTGCACTTTTATCCTGGAGATCAACCGAAATACCTGATTTAATAAGCTCCTCTACTACTTCTATACGGTCTTGTATTACTGCCCACATTAAAGCGCTTTTACCTTCTTCATCAGTCGTATTTATATCTACTTTAAAATCAAGAAGTAATCTTACAGCCTCAATCTTTCCTGTTCTGGCTGAATAAATGAATTCCTTTTCCATCCATTTATGATAATCAGAAATCCCTCTCCTTTGGAATTCTTCAAGAATTACCTTCACATTTTCTATAGGAGCACCCTCACTTAAGGCCCTTCTCAGCATACTATTATTAAGCAACGAGGAATCGCATTTACTAATAAAACTTAAAAAAATATTGGTATTCGCTCTCAATACTAAAGACCAATGAACAAAAGGTGTGCTTTCATTTCTATAATTAATATCAAATCCTTTATCAATGAATTTATTGATCAGGGATTCTGGAATTTCATTATTTTTTGACATTATCCCCGCTAACAAAAGCTGCTGTCTATTGAGGCTAGCATCATAAATCTTGGAGTTTGCATCAAGTCCCCTATCAAGTAATAAAGAAATGAATGGTACACCTTCTTTCTTTACTAGTGAGGCTAAAAATTCCTGACTTATTAAATTTGGATTAGCATCGTAGTCAAGTAACAATTTACACATTTCCAAATTTTCATTACGGATAGCTATTTCCAATGGTAAAATTGTTTTACGTAAGTTTAAAAACCCCATCTTCACTTGTATATTGGCGTCTATCCCTGTATCTAACATCTCCTTAACAAGCATCCGGTTATCGTTGTCGATCGCCTCAAGAAAGGTAATAGCATTCTCTTCTACAGCCTTAGTTCCCATACACATCTCCTCATACAAGTATTTTTTACTACTACTTTTATATTACAACATATCCTAAGGAAAAAGATTACAATTTTCATTTGATTAAGCAAAAATTAAAAAAGTCGCCTCATGGACGACTAAATTAAAATAGTATTCATAATGGTTGATTGTAGCGCCGATATATGGCACTCATTAGCATAGTATTTTTCCTATTTCTCACTTTTCCACTCAATTGTATTTCCATCTGTAGTAGCTGTTACAGTTCCTCGGTCATCCGTTCGATAAATCTTTTTAACACCGACCTGGTGAATATGTTGTAGTGTTTCGATATTCGGATGATGATACTTATTATTGGCTCCGACAGAAATCACCACGATTTCTGGACGTACAGCCTTCAGAAATTTAGTGCTTGAGGAAGTTTTGGAGCCATGGTGGCCAGCCTTGTACACGTTCGCAGATAAATCTTGGCCACTCGCTAACATATCGTTTTCCGCTTTCTTTGCAGCATCACCGGTAAACAAGAATTTCTGTTTACCATATGTAACTTTCAGCACGATTGACCAGTCATTTGTATCAATATATGAAACCTTGGGACCCGGAGAAAGAATTTGTGCTTTCACTGACTTTCCTATATCGAGTGACATGCCTTTTTCTCCGTGAATAATCGGTATGTTTTTTTCCTTGATAGCCAGTAGTACACCAAAATAGGTTTCTGTAGAGCTACTCTTCAAAGGCATAACAATTGACTTTATTGGTAGCGTATCGATTACATGAGTCGCTCCACCTATATGATCCGAGTCCGGATGTGTAAGCACAAAATAATCAATTTGTTTTACCCCTTCTTTTTGTAGACTTTTAGTGACCGTTTCACCGTGAGATTTATCTCCGGCATCGATTAACACGTTTTTTCCCTCTGGGGAAACGATTAACGTCGCGTCCCCCTGGCCCACATCAATATATTTAACTGTCATTTTGCCATGACTTACTGCCTGTGCTGGCTTACTTGTAATTGTAGCATCCGCAATTGTATTGCAGCCAGTAAGCATTCCAATAAGGGATACTATAATAAATAACTTAGATAGAATACCTCTCCATTTTTTCATCTATTCATCTCCTAGTACCCGATCTCATTTAAAATATAAAACTGTTCAGTTAGAAAATCGCTCGGATTTTTAATTAAAAACGATGGTGCAGCTCATAACACCAGGCTGTTTGTGTTGCAATAACACATATTATTGAATAGCAATGATAAAGAACGAGACCGCGAAACAAATGTAAAAAAACACGATTAATACCTCAAACAAATCACTCACCCCCCAACGTTTTGAAAGTTCATCAAAAAGGTCAAAAGCTACAGAATGCAAATTATCGGACTTCAACAATCGCTCAAATAGTCATCAAAATCATAAAAACTAGAATACACTTCCCTCACGTCCCCGCATTTTTCACAACGAAAAAGGTCAATTTGAGAACCTTCATTGTCATGATACCAATCAAAAATTCCATACTTATGCTGGCAATCAACTTTTTCATCAGACTTCATAAATATGAAAGCTTTCATTTTCCTTTCCTCTATTTCAGTTGGAGGCCTGCCAAACTTTTTTTCAAATAGCTCTTTCAGTTCCTTGTATATTGAATCCTCATCCATTTCGTCAAATCTTGAATAATCACAGAACATATCACTCACCCCATTTTTCTTCCGCATATAGACAAAAAGCAAAAGTAAGAGACAAAAGGAAAATAAACTCTATAAGACCGGGAAAATGAGTTCTAAACGAAGAAATAATATGCAAAAAATCAGCAAGAACAGGCAAATCACTCACCTCGCTTTTGATGGAAGACAACCCCCTACCCCCGTGAGGGGTCTTCTATTGCTCGCCGCCGCAAGGCTCGGGAGGCAGGTAAGCGTATGGTTCCCCTACCCTGTCAATTCCTTATGCTCGTCGGACCTTTATAAAAGCGCTGAATTGTGAAAGCTAGTTTCCGTTCTCATAAAGCCGCTTATGTTCTTCATATGCAGGATCATCTTTATCCAAAATACACCCTGCCGTACAAAGGCATGTATACGTGACCTCGACTTCGCTCTCGCAAACAACACAGGTGGGGCTAGGCTCAGTGGTTACATCGTAATCTGGCTTATCTTTATAAATTTTGTACATTAACTCAAACTCTTGCTTAACCTCTCTGTCCGTGTATTTTGCATAACCAATTAGCACCCTGTGACCCAATTTTCTAGTTATCCATTCGATGCGTTCACTCCGATTTTTTGGCTTTTTCATATGTCACAACCTTTCGCAATATTGCCGTTTTGTGAATCATTAACGACGTACTCGCGCCTTTAATCCTTCTAATTTTAACTCTGGCCATTGGTACGCATAATAACCACCGTGTAGATTGGAGTGTTCAATACGGACAATATGCCATTGTGCTGACTCGTCAAACCGTTCTGACCAAACTTCTATCACAGACCCACTTGCCAACTCCTGGCCATCCACTTCATAGCGTCCGTTTCCGTTTATGTAAAGCAATCCTTCATAGTAAACCTCTTTTTGCAAATAACGAAGTTGGCTTACTAACTTGTCGATATGCTGATATCCTAAAGAACGCAGCTCACGAATCATAAATTGTGTATCTGCGTCCAGGTGTTCACTTGGATACATTTCATCTTCTAGTTTTTTTGATACGACATTTAAGGTAGGTAGAATACGGTACAGATCGGCCATTACTTCTTCCAGTAGCCTTTTTTGATTATCCATTTTGCTCCTCCTTACGCTTTTTCAACGCTCGATATAGTGTTGCTCTGCTTATCCCGGTCAGTTCTTCAATTTCTGAAACACTATGATTCCGGCTATCATACAACGATAATGCCTGTTGAACCTTTTTTACGTTTGCCGATGGACGGCCACCTTTACGCCCCCGTGCCCTGGCTGCTTCAAGTCCAGCCATTGTTCTTTCCCGAATAATGTCACGTTCAAATTCTGCGAGAACAGCAAGCATCCCAAACATCAGCTTCCCTGTAGGTGTGCTCGTATCAATATTATCCTTAATACTGACAAATTCGACTTCCAATCCTTTGAGTTGTTCTGCAACCTCGATAAGCTTTTTTGTCGATCTGGCTAGACGGTCCAATTTATAGACGACAAATACGTCACCTGGACGAAGTATGTCCAGTGCTCTGGCCAACTCCGGTCGATCATCTTTCGCACCACTCAATTTTTCTGTATAAATGCGTTCGCAACCGGCTTTTTGCAAAGCATCAAGCTGTAAGTCTAACGATTGATCGGCAGTAGATACCCTTGCATAGCCTACTTTAATTTTCTTTCCCTCCCTACTATCCATTTCTTACCTATATTATATCTAAAACGTACCATTTTGTAAAATAGTTTTTGATACGGTTTTTGAAATAAAAAACAGCGAAAAAAATAATTTTTTCACTGTTTAATGACATTGTTTCTAAAACAATCGTTTTTGAGAATATATCCAAACAAAAAAACACCGACATTATGTTTGATATCTAGTTATAAAGGTATCGGTAAACATCGAGGAATCCACTCCCTCGATCACGCCTAGCGCTGTTTCGGAAACAAATTATGTATACTGCAGCTGCTCGACATCCTGGACCGACTACCAGTTGTGAATTATCGTACTTAAAGTAACGGGTGCTTTAGTTAAACAAGAAATATGCTTATGATCTTCCATAATCGCTCGATATTCCGAAGTAATGATAAAAGTCCAATTTCTTAATTCTAATGTTGGGATATTGGACTTTTTATATTTACTTATAGTGCAAAATAGCACTTAAAACAGGTGCAAAATAACTCCTAAAGTAACAGGTGAACATATATTCCAAGTCCTGTTTTTCAACAATTTCCTTTAGCGTGTCGGATGGGTTGATACCGAAAAGTTCTATTTTTTGCATCTTATCTACCCCTCATTTTAAGATTAGCCAGATGCACACCTGGCTAATCCATATAATTCACCTGTATTGCGAAACGTAAATGCTTTCTAGTCTTGCTCTTCGTACTCTTGTGATTGTTTATAGATTTTTATCTATTTTTGGACTTCCAAAGATTTTGATCATCGCCTGTTCGGATACTAACCATATTCCTCCATCTTTCGCTATCATTCCATGTTCCTTGCATCTTTCTATTTTTTCTAACGTTTCTTTTTTTCCGGTTCCCTTTAGCTGGTTTTTAAATGTGTCGTATGAGATACCCCATAATTCAGCAGCTGTTTTAGCCGTGTGGATTTGCGAAAGGGGAAAGGTCGTTTGATTGCAGTTGCAAGTTTTATGCATCATGAATTTCCCTCGAATTTTTCTTTTTCGTAGTATTTTTTTTCAAATTCTTCCCATGAACGTGAAAACTCATGGTTTTGAAAAGCTTCTTTTAGTCCGCTAATTTGCTTCAAACGAATTACCTCATCGAGCTCCATTCCAAGTTTTTTACAGATTTCTTCGTCTCCCCATCCTTCTTTTGCAAGTTCAATGACAATATCGCTCATGGAACGAATTTGATGTGTCCCTCTTGCTCGATTATGACGAATTGTAGATCCCATGCGCTCATCGATTGGTTTATCAATGACTACAATTGGCAAATAACCATGAATTCGTTCGTTAATATCTTTATATTCTTTACCGATTCTATTACGATGAAATCCGTCTGTGACTTCATATTTTCCGTTTGGAAGATGATAGGTAACGATCGGTTGAGTATATCCATCAAGCTTAATAGAAGTATGTAGCAATTTCATTTCTGGACTAGAAACTTTGTTAGGATTATATTCGTTTGCTTGTACTTGATCAGCTGGTACCCATCGAACCAAATCGACAGGTTCGCTGAAAGGAGAAATAGAAGACAGCATTTCGCGAACTTGGTTTAACGATTCGATTTTTTCCTCTAAAGGCAAAGATTCAATCTCCTCTTTGATTTGTTTGACCAAATCGTTTATTTTATTCATCATTCTTTTCCTCCTTTTTCACAAAATAGTAATTCGTCGTTTCTTTTTCCACCTCAAACCCATGATCCAACCAATAAGCAAGCTCATCTTTGTTCTGTAAGGCCGCCTTTAATGGAGAATGTGGATATTCCTCTTGAACGATATTAAAACGCAGGCTCAATAGATCGTTTTCTAATTGTTTTGATGAACCAAATGTATAGCCTAAATCAAGGTAATTTTTTCGATTTATAAATGTTGTAAAACCATGAACATCCTCTTTTTCTATCACTACAATCCATACGCGTCCATCCTCATTAGAAAGATAAGGAAATACTTTCCGAAACTCCTTCTCCGCAAAGAACTTACCCATCAAACTATAGAATTTTGACCGGTCATAATCTCCTCGAAAAATTTCATATTTCATCTTAATCTCCCCATCGTTTAATTGTTCTGCTACTTGCTTCAGGTGTTTATCGTCAGTATCTTTTGCAAAAATGATGTTTCGGTATTTATTTTTCAATTCATGCAGCTTTTCGACATCCCTTTTCGTCTGACTAAACGAAAGTCTCTTCATCCAGAAGTCATTTTTCTCAATTGCACGGGCGATTCGCCGCCAAGAAGCCACCTTCTTCGAACTTTCGAGTTTGCTGTCCGCCTCATCTTCTATTTCCTGTAATGATACGCTTTCCTGCTTTTCGTACCAGTCCAGGAACGTTTTGATTTTCCGGTAGTAATGATCGCGTAGTTCCGGGGCATACAACCCCAGACTTTCGAGAAGAAACACCGCATACTGTTCCCATGTCATGCTGTTAGGCTTCTCTGACTTAATATTTCCGAGTAGAGATGTCCGAGCATATATATTGCCAAAGTTTACGCCATGCACACGATTTAGGACCTTCTCCCACGTCTCAGGCTCAATGTAACGGAATTGATCCAATCCGTTGCGTTGATCATCTCCATACGGCTGACACAAGCGTTGTTCGTGAATCGATAACCCGTTCTTATACATCAGCTCATAAACTCGGTTGTAGCTCAAGTTAAGTAGGCTAACAGCGCCCCATATGTCTTCCGTTCGCCAATCGTATATCGGGTAGAAATTATATACGTCGATTGGACGAACACCAAGCCTTACCCGTGTGGTCCACCCGTAGTCTTGGAATCGTTCTTTTCGGTCACTTGTAATGGTAGCGAAACGGTTCAAACTCTCATCGCTTCGAATCCCGATTCCGGCCGCTGCTATGCCATGTTTATGGCTATACCATTCCGCGAAATATAAAATGAACTCTTCGAACTCCATGCCTGATTTGAACCACTTCCATTCATCCGGGTAGTTTTTGATATGGACCACATCTTTGTTTTTAGGAAGTGATCTCACCCATTTTTTCTTATTTTCTTCATCCCAGCATACCCACTTGGGCTGGATGACAGATACCGCATTACGAAGAGAAAGGGGTAAACATACCCAATAAAAGCAATGGATCACATCTTTGTTTTGTTCACGTAGCTCCTCAATATGCTCGATTGTTGCTTTGTACTGCGCTTCAAGGTCAATGTATAGCACATCAAATGTACGTCCGCGTTTACGTGCTACCTGAGCAGCAAGTTGCAGCATAACAGAGCTGTCTTTTCCACCGCTCACACTGAAGTACATGTGTTTAAAATTGTCAAACATAATCTCAAGTCGTTGCAGTGCCGCTGTCAATACATCCTTTTCCGTATAGATTTTCCCCAATGTCCTCCACCTTCCCTTCTATCCATTCTTTCATCGCTGTAATGTCACGATTTTTCATGCTTTCAATCTGACGTTGAAAGCTGTACACTAAACTTTCTTTACGTGATAGACACTTTAGTATCCGTTCGTCCAGCGTCCCATCTGCACACAGATCGATAATATGCACATTGTTCTGCTGCCCAATACGATGTACCCGATCTTCTGATTGACTCCTTGTAGCATAGTCCCAATCGTTGTTATAGTAGACCACAAAACTGCAAAATTGCAGATTAAGTCCGTATCCGGCGCATGTTTTATTCGCCACAAAAAACCGAGCTGAACTTTCGAATGCTTGTAGATTCAATTCTCTTTGTTTGTGCTTTACTTCTCCGTTAAAGGGAACGGCTACACCTGGTCCATAACGCTTGTTTAGAACAGTGACGATATGATTAATCTCGTGTGTATATCTACAGAAGATAATAACCTTTTCAGTTACACCTTCTAATTTGTTCATCAGTGCTTGGATACGTGGATTTTCTTCTGGATGATGAAAGAAGTTCTTAATGACAAACGGCTCTTTCGTCGGATCTACCCAAAGACCACTGATGACATTCTGCAATCCAGTAAATAACCGATATATTGTTTCAGGCCTCATCTCATCTATTTCAAACAGGAGTGTATTTGCTACATTGTTGTAATGAACCCACTGCTCGTCTGTCAAATTATAATAGACTTTCCCGTATGTCTTTCGCGGAAGATCCAAACATTCACTTTTGGTGACTTGGTATGTGTAAGGAGCGATTTTTCGGGTAAGATAATCTACATTGAAAATGTTTTTAATTCGCCCGCGTGTTCTCTCATCCCAATCTACATGATTTTGAGCAAAGCTCCAGAACGATTGATATCCAAGTATGCGCCAATCTAGAATATACCACTGCGCATAGAGATCCGCCTCGGTCCTGCTGATAGGCATTCCGTTTAAAATCAAACGGTAAGGGCAATATTGTGCCAATCGAATGATATTTTTTGTGCGTTTTGCCCGGTGATTTTTCACCAAATTGCTTTCGTCTACAATCAAGAAACATTTCTTTTCTTTTGCCAATTGAAGAAGATTTACATTTGCTTTGATACTAGAGGAAAGTGTTTCAATGCCGCAGATGGTGAACATGGACAAGTCTTTGCCGATATGTTTTTGAATTTCACGCTCGATAGACCGCTTGATTGAGAAGGGGCAAAGCCAGATGATATGATTGACTTTCCCCTTGTTATAACGCCGAAGAATAAGCTCCAGTGCAGTGCGCGTCTTTCCTGTTCCCATTTCCATATACAGAGCACCAACTTTGAGTCTGACCAACTTCTCTACTGCATTGACTTGGTGATTATACAATTTTGTTTTAGCGATAAGGATATGAATCAGTCCTCTTCAATTAAGTCTGGAAGTACATCATCACTTGACTGTAGGATATCGCTTAACCCATCTTTTCTGTCATGTTCTTTTGACTTTGTCGGTTTAACAACAACAGCTTTTTCCAAACGTTCTTTCTGTTGTTCTATCAAATTTTGTGCTGCTTTTGTAAATTTGAATCCATACAGTGAAGCAAAGTCCTCGATCTCTTCAAAATGCTCAACTCGAACCAAAACAGAAGGGTTATCCCACTTAGAACCAGGAAGGGATCGCGCTTTCTCGTATATATCCGATCTATCTGTCCAATTAATAGCTAAATAATTTGTATCTTTTCGATGATAAATCCATCGCTTGCATTCCGGCTTATATGTACCGTTTACGGCACGTTCTCGAATATTCTCATCAAATATACATATTGGAAATCCGGCATTGAGAAGTTTATTTCCAAGTTCCGCTGCTCTTTCTTCTGCCGTTCCTGTAGTCTCTGTAATTTTCTTCACCCATCTATCATCCCATTTATAACCGAGGGATTTCACAATCGACCGAAACTCCTCGTTTTTTTCGAACACAATAGATATTTTGTCGGTCTGTACGATGATTTCCACAACAGCATCTGTAATCCGATTTTCCGGATACACAGTGTTCTCAGCTTTCGCTTCTTCAACTAATCGATCTTCTTCATCTATAACAGCAGATATTTTTTGAAGCTCTGCTTCAATATATTCCTCGATTGTATTGTACCGGTTGTCGATATAGTATTTAGCTTGAGAACGATTACGGATGATGAACTCACGAATTTTTATAACTTCGTCTATTGAAACGCCAATCCTGCGCTTGATGAGTCGCGCTTTGTATGAGTCTTCATCATTCATCTTCTCAATGGTATCGTCAAACGCTTCTATTAATTTTTGACGGATCGTATTCGCCCAGGCGACCTGTTTTTCTGTTCCGGCTAATTCTGGGAGATTCATTTCCTTTGCACGTTCCGCCGCTTCCTTGTTTTCCTGTTCACGGAGTTCTTCCGACAATTTTTTATAACAGTCTGAGCACGTTTTTGCAAAAGCCCGCTCCGCTTTCCATTCCCGATCCTTAATTGGCCCAATGATGTTCGTACGTCCCTCATGCCCGCATGCAAATGTCCCATAATACCATGCCATTGTATACCCTCCTATTTAATCTAAGAGGGGGATATACCCCCCTTTACCAAGTGTGACCCCATTCGTGTTTTTCTGTCCCATCTGGCATCGCGTATATGCAGTGGTTATCTATCTCGCATTCTTCATGCTTGCTGCAGCATGGTTCTGACCATTTGCGAAGAAGTACCGGCTTTCCTGTTCGTCTTGCTTCTTCAAATTTTGCCTGGCGTTCGGCTTCCCGCTTCGCCTTTTTTTCACGATCTACTTCTGCTTTTTCAGAAAGGGCTTGCTCAGCTGCTGCTACAAGTTTTTTAAATTCTCCATATGTGATCATGAAGTATTCTGTGATGCTGTAATCACCCCAATCTACTTCATCAGCATTCCGTCCAAGTATATCGCCAATTTGAATTCTGGATTTTTTAATTTTTGTTATAGAATCCTTGATCTCGATGTGCTCCCCCGCTTTACTGTCGGTAGAAACGAATAGATACTGGGAATCAATAGACAACTTCATTTTCGTTGTATCTGTCATCGATCGGAAGTCTGATTCAATCTCTGCCAGCTTTATCTCCTTTTGTTTTTGCTTGTAAACTTCGATTTTAGCTGCTGCTACTTCCGCCGATTCATGCATGAGATTTATAGATTGGGGCTTTACCCCTAAAATTTTGGCTAAACCCTTATCCGTAACTTCGTAAGCCCAACCATGCATGTAATGCTTGTACGGACGAGCTACGAATCTCTCCCCGCCAGCTTCAAGGAAAACATGTCCATTTTCAAATATGGATGTGATTTCAACCTCTTTTTTCACAAACTTCGCGACATTTTCCATATCACTTTTCACGATAGCCCAAGCAGCACGCAGCGCCTTAGTCCATGCCGTCATGGTACGAACACCTTTCTTTTTGAAAATTTCCCGAGCTTTCTTCATCGCCGCTGCTGCTTTGTTCATCGCTACTTCCTCCTCCCGTTATTTACTGTCGTTCTTGTAGCTGTTCTTGATTATATTATAACCTTTAAAGGTTAAATTGTAAACCCTTTAAGGTTAATAAAAAGAAAAACCTTTTTATTTCCTACCCTTTATATTACAATTGGTATAAATACAAAAAAGAGGTGATATCAATGGATAAGAAGAAAAAAGCGAATGTAGAATATAAACCAGTTCGTGATAACTTTATGCTTACTGGTAAAGACAATAGTTCGATTATCTACTCTAAAAATGTTAAAGAAGGGAACAAAGAACAAGGAGAAAAAAAAGAGTGTTGAATCCTTAGAATTTGTCTTAGTGGGGGCTTCTTCGATCACACCAAATAACATACAGACGCTTTTTTCCATTATGGCCACATCGCACTCGCTCCCCCCTTTTCTACCTAATCGTCATTAAAAATTTTTCAAAAACCTCCTTTTTTTTCTTGCTGTTATATACCCGTTATATTATAATAGGTATATAAGGAGGTGAGCAAATAACATTAAACGCAGTTGGCAGGTAGATGTACAAAAATCAAAAAAGGAGAGGGAAAAATGGAAAAAATTTATGAAATTCTACGAATCAAACAAGAAATTATCGAGGTAAATGAAACAGATAACTTACAAGTTGTCCGTTCCCCTCAAGACGTTGTAAAAGTCATCGAGAAAAGAATTGCAGATGAAGATAGGGAAGTATTCTTGGTTCTCTGCCTTAACACAAAAAACAAAGTGGTCGCTATACACCGGGCACATGTAGGCAGTATAAACGCTTCAATTGTACATCCTAGAGAAGTTTTTAAATCGGCAATCCTTAATAACGCCGCCTCAATTATCGTTGCACACAATCATCCAAGTGGACAAAGCGTACCTAGTCCCGAAGATTTTGAGGTTACAAAAAGATTAGTAAAGGCCGGGGAAATTATCGGAATTGAAATGCTTGACCACATAGTAATTGGACGAAACGAGTATACATCTCTAAAGAGTCAAGGTCATATGTAAAATAAAATACCCTTCCCCCCTAGAGCCTCCAGGTTCTAGGGGGGAAGGGCTAACAAAAAATACTAACAACCTACTGTAATACAATAACTAAATTTAAATTTGGTTTCTAAATAAGTAATGAAAAGGTAATTCATAAAACGATGATATTGTGAAAAACAAGATTTTTGCTATCGTAGTGCTAAAAAGCGAAGGGAAAATCCACATGCGAATTAGACTCAAATACACTGGTAAATATCTGACTGGGAGAACACCAATAAAAACAAAACATAGGATACTGATTTTTCACCAATTTGAATACGGCGAGACGGTGAACAATACGCCTTATGACGAGATTTTATCACTTGTCCCGGATGCTTATTGCGATGGTTTGACTATTTATCTTCCTAATGATTTTGATA
>NZ_KE952892.1:25370-29482 GCF_000466385.1 Aneurinibacillus aneurinilyticus ATCC 12856 | reverse complement strand
TATCGGTAAGCTCATTGAATTTTTCAAAGAAGATTACTATTCGTTTCCTGATAACATCGCGCAAATCAGCTATGTAAATGATGAAGTCAATAAACTTGTGAAAATCTATGAACATAACCAGCCACAAGAGTAATAAGAGCGATAGTAGCAAACATTTATATTTCTCAATTCAGCTTAATTGCGAATTTACATGTATTTGCTTATTGAGCACGATTAGTGCATATGTTAAGTTTAAATAATAAAAAGAACTCTTGGAACAAGAGGGATAGCTCGGTCAGTTTTCATTGGCTACTAGAAGCAACGATAAGTCGAGAAGCCCCCACTTCAAAAATCGTTAGGTGTTAAGTGGTGGGTCGTTCACGGTACCCTTTTTTGATATTGTATATCTCAAAAACTGCGATCCCGAACTTTTGCCAAGTTCGGGAAATTTCATTTTATACAGGTAGAATATTATCTCATTTGCCATTTTGTACCCTTTGTATTATAATGGTGTTAATAAGGAGGTTTTCCATGTATACATTCAATTTAGAAAAGGGAACGATTGAAAAATTACAGGAAGTGATTCCATCAGGGAAGCGTTCCCGTATTATTCGAGACTATATTATACATGACTACTCTTTACCTACAAATCTAGATGAATTACAAAGTATACCAAAAGAAAATGAAGTATACCCTTTTTATCTAAATGAATCAGCTATATCCAAAATAGATGCACTTATAAAAGCAGCTGCAAATCAAGGACTAGGAATAAATCGTTCTACTATCATGCGAGATGTATTACAACGCATGATAAAAAAATATGAAGATAACCCTATTGAAGCAGGAAAACGAAAAGAAATTGTTTTTTATGTTCCAAAAGGAACGGTAAAGGCCTTAAATCAATTTGTTCCAGCCAAGCAAAGAAGTATCTTTATTGAGGACTTTATTTTAAGCGAATATACTCCTTCTAGTGAGGATGTATTAAAAGAAAAGAAAGACACGAGCGAACGCTTTAAAGTTTACCTGGATGAACATACTATAGAATTTATGGATGAGCTTGCAGCCAAGTTTAATACTAAATCCATAAAACGCAGCTCTATAGGCAGGGATATTGTTTTGCAAGCATTAGATGTATTGCAAACAAGTAAAAGTCCAAAGCAGAAAAATTTAGATGAAAAATTATACTCTGTCATTCAAGAGTATAAAGAAATTTACGGTTCTGACGTAAAAAAAATAGTTAATAAAATCCTTGAGGATTAGACTGTGATATAATCGAGTTTGTACAATAGAATCGGCTCCTCAAGGGCAGGTCAGCTCGCTCCCTTACAGAAAGGGGGTGATGTGCGTGACAATATATGAGGCCAACATGCAGACGCTTACGTTCGGATTATTTATCGTAGGCTTTCTGAGTGTTATCATAGCAATTGTTGCTATCGCCATGAAACGCAGATAGACCTCCCTTGAGCCTGCAAGCAAAGGAGAGGTCTATTTTTTGTAACCTTATGAGCTGTCCCTCTTAACGGGAACACCTATTGTACACAGGCCGCTTGGTGTTGGCAGCACCAGCGGTCTTTTCTTATTTTATGTGTTATTACTACCTATTATACTAACAACCCAAACACAACGCAACAAAGATGAAATTATTGGTATTTAACCATTGAAACAAGAACGTTTGTTCCTGTATAATTGAGGTAAAGGAAAGGAATGATCCTTACTTGATCACAATAAAAAATATGTGTTGCATTACTGGTAGTGAACAATTTCTCGAAGATGACTCTGTAGACCTTATCGTTACTGATCCTCCTTTTAATCTGGGCTTTGGGGGAACAACTCAAACTCGAACCAAAAAACCACGTTTTCACATCATAGAAAATGATAAGCTTTCCTTTCGGGACTATCAGCGCTTTAGCTTACAATGGCTACGCCAAGCGTACCGTATATTGAAGCCGAAGCACCACATCTATGTTTGCATTGATTGGAGAATGTACCCTTTCCTATTCCGATGGATGCAGCGAGTCGGATTCCACATTAAAAATTTAATTGTCTGGGACAAGGTTAGTTTTGGAATGGGATGGCAATATCGCTTCCAGCATGAACTTGTGATTTTTGCAGTAAAGGGAGCTCATAAGGTTCGGCGCGTTTCAACACGCAACACGCCTGACATATGGAAAATCAAACGAATCCCTGGGAATCAAACATGTCACCCTACTGAGAAACCAACGGAATTGTTTGAGATAATGATACAAAATAGCAGCCAACCAGGGGAATTAGTCGTTGATTTTTTTACTGGCATAGGTGCTTCTATGGAAGCAGCATTTAATTTAAAACGAGATTTTTATGGATTTGAGATCGATACAGGTTATTACAATGACACTATAAAGCGGTATGAGCGTATACATATATGAATGAACATCACAATTCTTTATGACAATCGAAAATAATCTCTCATCGAGAGTTAATATACAAAACCAGCCTACAACGCTTCTTGCTAGGCTGGTTTTCATTTTCCAAAAAGTCCTTATCCAGAAACGATTCGAGGAATGAGAGGCCACTATGGAGAATATTTATAGTGAGCCCCAGTCTATCATGGATTCCCGTCATAGTTCCCTGTAATTTCTACTTCCGCATCAAACAGTGCTTCGTCTTTTTCAGGATTATCGGGGTCAATATATGTTCTACACTTAGCATAAAGCCATATGTTCATTGGACGGTTATTGACGATTTCGACTTCATCAAAATCAAAATCATAATTTCTTCTTAAGTAATCTTCAATGATTTCCTGTAAGTCCTCCTCATTGATCTCTAATTTTCGTTCAATAAAACCTTCCTTGCTGTAGTACTTTATTGGATATACAGTACGTATTGTCATTAGTCCACCTTCCTTCAGTCCTATATCTCATAATTTTAATCTTATCATTAGAGTAAACCCTATTGATAGAAAGTACTATTGATTTTTAAGATTTTGAAGTGTGGCCCTTAATAAGTTCTTTATTTTTTTATGTTCTTATATTTTGGGAATAATAAGTATAAGTCTATATAATACCCCATTTCTTTAACCCCAGTTCTTTAAAACCCATTAGGAAATTTTACGAGCGCCGTAATCCTTTGAGCCTGAAGGCTTTAGGCTTCCTAACAGAAAGAAAATGGATCAAAAAATCCGGAAATCACAGACACCCATCTAGTTTTTATATCAGTAAGGTTAGAATCCACAATAT
Source organism: Aneurinibacillus aneurinilyticus ATCC 12856 (assembly GCF_000466385.1). Classification (GTDB taxonomy): domain Bacteria; phylum Bacillota; class Bacilli; order Aneurinibacillales; family Aneurinibacillaceae; genus Aneurinibacillus; species Aneurinibacillus aneurinilyticus. The sequence goes on along the minus strand of NZ_KE952892.1, from coordinate 26,288 downwards.
ATTTACCTAGAATCCACAGAAAAATAATGACGATAAAAGGGAAAATAGTTTGATTTTGTCATTTGTTTTTGGATAGTTGAGGGCCTCATCATTCAATCATCCAGGTTCTTCACTTCTATTCCGGATATATTCGACGGCTGCCGTACCTCCCCTATAAAAAAACAGCACGCCAAAAACCGGCCGATTCCACAGGGAATCCGTCGGTTGCCAGGCTAAATATGAAATTGGATTATGTATGATTCGCCTACTCCTCCCCATCCTCGGCTTCTAGCCAATTATAGAAAGGAAATTTGTCTATAGCCGGTAGGGCCTGTCCTGTGCTGGCTAAGGCAGCTGGTTGCTTTTGCTTATGTGTGATCCATCCGATCGCCAGCTGCAGCTGCTCTACCCTTCTACGGAACCAGGAAGCCCACTGCTCGGCTGTAGAGGCCTCTGGCGTATCTTGTTTCATCGGAAGGAACTGTGTCGTTGTCAGGGCATTTTTGGCCGTTATAAGCTGCTTCTGAAGAAACGGCAATGCCTTTTCTGCCAGCTCGTCCAGGATGCTACGGAAGTAACGACCGATCTCGCCTTCTTTTGTTAGTTCTTTATGTAAAAGCTTGTAAGAGCTAGACAGCTTTTCAAGCGCTTGGACAAACATTTTTTTGCCTGCTTCGGCAAACCGGTTGATGTACTCACTTTTCAGTTTGAGCAAATCCCGGCGTGCCGTTTTTGACACTAGGTCTTCAGCATTGAGCTTCACCAGCTGCTCATCCAGCCATTCATACTCCCCTACATTTTCAAGTGCCGATTGACGGGCATACTCCTCCTGTAGCCCATGTACGGTGACTTTCTCAATGCCACGTACTGTAGTAATTTCCAACTTTAAGAACGTCGCTGCTTCCTCCAGCGCCGCTTTCAGCTCTTTTTTCGTATAGA
>NZ_KE952892.1:11787-25270 GCF_000466385.1 Aneurinibacillus aneurinilyticus ATCC 12856 | reverse complement strand
CCAGCGCCGCTTTCAGCTCTTTTTTCGTATAGATGTTTAGTTTCCCCTCGTAATCTTTCGTAGAATGGTACAGGTCCGAAAGCGCACGCTTCAGGTGGTACCCTGTATGTACACCACTCCAGAGGGCGTATAAAACAAAACGTTGCGCGTGTAGGCTCATGTCCTGGAAGGCTCCCGACTCCAGGAACGGGAAGTGTTTTACGTATCCTTCCGTATAATTTTCATGGTTTACACGTCGCAATAAGTATAACTGATTGTTATAAACGGCTAGGCTCTTCTCACTCAGCCCTTTTCGAATAAATTTATAGATACTATGTATGGAACAAGAAAGCTTTTCTGCCATTTCTTTCATAGAAAGAGCCACAAACCCATCCTGACACGTATACCGTGATAACAGGAAGTTAAATTGCATGCGTAGCGCACTGTATTCTTTTGTAAATTCCGGGTTGCAAAAATCACGATGAATCATACGAGTGCCTCCATTCTCTTTCTATGGCTTCTGCCGACGCGCTCATGTTGCTATCCAGGTGTGCGCGTTTCGATCGGTGGCCAACCGGTCCTCATCAGGGCAGTTTGGTTATTTCAATTAATTGTTTTACTGTAACAATCCCTTCGGGCATTCAAACTGGCGTCCCTTTACATAACCTTTCATAAAAGCATCTTTACTTCGACTTAATGTAGGGGTCTTTAACTTTCTAGGTACTAGGTTTAATCTCTCTTCCTCGGCTAAGACAACCTCATCTTTTACCAAAACAAGTCCCCAATCATTTTGTTTAACCTGCTCCTGAAATTTACTATATAAACCTGCTAAGTATCCCATCATAAATTTGTTGCGATAGCGATTATATACGGTGCGTGTTTTTATACGACTTTTGATACTTCTGCAGTACTCCTGGGCATGATATTGTAAAAAGACTTCGGCATATTGATATACCTCAATTGCAATTTCTACGTCCTCTTTCAGTCCCAGAAACATAACTCGGTTTCTAGTTCCCTCCCTTTTGATATACATGGTGCATCTAAAATTTTGAGCAATAATAAATCCAAGCTGACTTTTCCACCATGGGGTACGCCCAAACTTCGTTACGCCACTATGACTGATCTCCTTTGATTGAGCATGTTTACTTTCTATATCAGCAGCGGATATTCCATGCTGCAGCATCAACTTTTGAGCTAACAATAATGCTGTTTGTGATTCGTGAATAGAAGAGTTATCTTTAGCTAGCGCGAGGGCTTTTTGTATTTTTCTTAATACACCTTCGTTGATATCTATCCCCATAAAAATAGTTCCTTTCTAATTAGAGTGACTTCCGCTAACGTGCTCGTATTGCTATCCAGATATGCACGTTTCGGCCAATGGTCATCCGGCTCTCGTTAGGACGACCTGTTTATATCTAAGGGGAGGCATACTATTCCCCACAGTTACTTACTGCTAGTCGCTCTTTATTACAGGATTTACAGAAACTGACTCCAAGTGTAGTGGAAACATCGGCGATATTGTTGCAGCTTGGCATACTACAGGGAATTAATCCAGCCTGAAGATTAAGAGTAACAATCGCTCTTTTTAGCAACGTAACCTTTAAATAAAATTCCATCAAACATGACTTATCTTCCAACATAGCAAATGGATATTGGTCCAAAGTTTGCTCGATCTCCTTCTGTAAATGCATAAGGAGATCCTTTTGTACGACCACTTGGCCACATTCATCTAGTATTTGGTAGAAATCTTTAAATTCCAAGATAAATCCCCCCTATATTTCCTCTCTAATTAAGTTTGGCTTCTGCCGACACGCTCTTGGCTGTTATTCTAGTTGTTATGCGTGTTTCGACCGGTGGCCAACCGATTCTCATCAGGACAGGTACTATACTTTTTCTAATGCTTCAACGACTTTTTTGATTGCTGTAACCTTTTTGGCTGCTGTACATTCCATATCAACAATTCCCCTTACAATCCCCATTGCATAGGAGGAAAGCATTAAGGAATGACCATCACGTTTTCTGAAATCTTCAAGCATCTTATAATAATCCAATTTTGTTATATTCCCTTGATGTGTCATCGTCCTTCTCTCTTTCTATAATTTCAATTCTCCAAGCTGTCTGATCATGAACATATGAATCTAGAGTTTCGCAATTTATGATTCGCCATTTCTCCAGGTGACTAAGAACCCAAAACACAACCTCGCTAGCATGTCCAAACGATGAATATTTTACAGCCTTTGCCCTGTCACTTGTTTCTATTAATTTTCTACTTGGCAGATAACCCTCGACAAATTTTCCAGTTCGCATGTTCTGAATATAGTAGGGCATAGCTATGCTCCTTTCAAAATTTCAAAAACGAACTATGCTAAGTCGCCTTTTCTTTGCTATGTTCTATATTTCATTCATAGAATTGTGTTATATTTTTTTAGTGGACGTTCCGGTGGGGACCGGGACGCCCGTTTTTATTTCATAACGTTTCTTTTCTGGCCAGTCAAAACGACTGGCCCTTTTTAGTATCCGTTAAACTCAGGCATTTGGTCGAGCTGCCATTGTTGCATTGTTTTAACTTGCAATGCGTATCCCTCTCCTATAACCGGATACTCGCCATCTATCCATTCATCATGACTTTCAAACAAGGTATCTTTAAGCACCTGAGCCAATTTTTCTGCATCTTTTTCTTCGTAATCGAAGTTTCCGAGTTCAGTCATACCATATAAATCACGTGTAATTTCGAGTAGAGCATCTTCGATCTTTGTGTATGTTGGCCCCGTTCCTGCTGGTATAATTGGAGTGAATGTCCGTAATTTTTTACAATCTAGCATTTGTTTTCTTCCCTTTCGCAATAATACTGATTAACGCAAGGTTAGTCCTGCGGATCAATGATGATGATCTTATTCCCCTGCTCTTGTTGCTTCAGTAACATTTTTTTCTCCAACCTCCCCATTCCACTGCCAAATTCACTAATTTGCACCATCGGATTTAAAATTCCAGCTGTTTTAAACGTCATCCCATTTCCTAACGTTCCAATAACCACATGATTTTCATTTTTCATGGATAACTATCCCTTTCAATTTTTCGTTATATAATCTGTAATGTGAACCTACTTTTATGACTTGCAAATTCCACACTGACAACCAATTCCCATGAATTTATTGAAATCATCTTCCAATTCGTCATCCCAAATGGTTACATCGTTACTATTATTTATGCGTTCTAAAAGACCCCTCGCTTCGTGAAGTTCTCTCTGAGATTCCATGTACTTATTACGCAGAATAAAGAATTCAGCACTTACAACTTCCATCGCTTCATCCTCTCCGATTCTCCCCTCTCTGAGCGATTGAAAAATGTCTTTTACTGTAGATTGATCCATCGGTAATCCTCCCTTAAATTTTCGTTATATGGGCTGTTACAAATTACTCTGTCCAAAAAGCAATAGCCGGAAATTTTGTTACATCCTTCATCCATTCGCGTGTAGTAGTGACAAAACTAGGTTTATCAGGACACCCTTCAAGTTGAACTTTTTTATCCATTGGATATTCGCTTACATCGTATTCTTTAAATTCTTCTTCACTTATACCAGCTTCTTTTTTGAACCATTCGACCACTGATTTTTCGTCATATCCAACAACCACAGTGTAACGATCTGGACCGATAGCAAATGCCCTTAAATCTTCCATCTTTTCTGCCCTCTTTTTGCTTTTTCGTATACTTCTTTTGAATTCAACGTATAAGCCTCGTTTTTCGCTTTATCCCCGGGATACGCGCTGATCTGCACCTACTGGTCTATTTAGTGTATTGTCAGATTTAGTTTTTTCCGTTTCTCTGATAAAAGCTTCGCTTTTGCTTCCTTGCGGGCAACCGGTCTGATCGGCCTTGCTAGAAATGACACGACTATATCAGTGAACTTTATGTTTACATCCGTGTATTCGACTGTCTGGAATGGCATTGTATTCTTATACCAAACCAATTTCCCTAGAGCAATGCGCTTGAGGATATGTTCTTTCCCTGTCTTGATTCTTAATTCAAACTCCCGTAATTCATCACCCTTAGAAGTCGCTGTCTGGTATACAAAATCTTGTTCAAGATTCTGGCAGACATAGGTGATTTCTAGCCTTGAATATGTGATGTTAATATCTTGAATACCGATTATTAACCATTTCCCATCCAAAACATCCCCAATTCTAGCCGGTGGCCTATACAGCTGTGTAGTCCGCCTTATAGATACGATAAGGTCTTTCATGCCGTTCACGTACCTTTCGTAATATCGTCAAAGTATGATATTAATCTTCTAGTTTACTCATGATAGATTCATACAACTGAATATTTTCATCTGCCACATCAGCCCCATCTTGGAATGTGTCGCGCAAAACCAGTGCAAGCCACTTTTTTTCATCTATCGTAAACATAAAAATCACCCCCGTTTTTGTTATGACGCTATATTCACTCAGACACATATACATGGATTAGATTTTTTCCCAGGTATACTTTCACTAACTTTAATTGAAATGTTTTCTGTCCCCCTTTTGCTTTTTCATATACCTCTTTTGAATCCAACGTATAGGTCTCATTTTGATGCTTTAAGTAAACTAGGAACTGTTCAGGGGTGCCATAATCTATAGGAACCGGAACAGGGATATACTGCCCATTAGAAATGTTAATGTTCCCCATTGTTCCCCCCCCACTTCTCATATCAATTCCTAATCCAGATGGAGGAGTCATTTCTACATGTTTAATCTTTTCTACCGTAAATTCTGTTTTATATTCTTGTTCCGAATAAAAATTTTTAATGCTATCAGCACCCTTAAGGAGATAAGCGATACATCCAGGCAGTGCAATTATCAGAAACAAGACTATTATTCTCTTTCCCATCATGGCTCCCCGCTTAAAAATCTCTGGAAGATGTAGTTATAACAGCTCCCAGGCACTTAATGACCTTTACGCATACGTCTCATTTGCCTTTCGATTAACCTATCTAGTTCTTGACTAGCCAGGAGAACATCTGGATGTTGTAGATTAAAACCTTTCTGCCTAGCCACCTCTAGCATTTTAGAGCGTTTTTCCTCTATCTCAAGTACAAGACTCATATCAATAGACTCCTTTTTTTTCATATTCGAGCATCTGTTAACAAGGAATTTTGATTACAAAAATGGATATACAATGCATGGTCAAAATCGTGTGTTCGGGCTAAAAGCAATGGACCATTATTTCGACTGGCTGGTATATAAACTTCATACCGACCTTCCCTTTCGATTCTCACACTTCGAATCATTTCTTCCCCCCACTTTTAGGAAAGCTATATCGTTCACTCTTGTATATTTCAATCGCCTGGAACCAAGTAATAAATTTCCCATGTTCCCTGCGTTCACGGTGGTATACCTGCCAAACTTGTTTTTCCCATCTCTCGGCGTCTTTGTTCGTCCATTTGATGCCTTGTGATGCTAATTCTCCTGGTGAAAATATAATTTCTCGGTGTACTGGTTCTATCTCATTTTCCTCAAACAAATCATCGATCGTCATTTGGGTCATAAACTACACCCTTTGTCTGCTATGATGACTCCGTGTTTTCCCATTACCTAGATACCGAATTCCGCAAGACCGGCACCATTTCCGTACTGTACTTTGGCTTACACCGAACCGGGCTGCAAAGATGGGCCAAGTCATTCCATCTTCCTGCGCCACGGCCAGTAATTCGGATGTGCTCGGTATCATCATGTCCACTTACGCTCCCTTCTCCGAGCTTCAGCTAATGAGGCCAATGCAGCTTTTTGTTCCAGTAGCTCTTTATATTCGCTCATAATAACTTCCCTCTGCCATGCGATTTGTGCATCTTGACTTGTTTCATGAAATTTTTTCAACACTGGTTCCCTCCCTATGATCCGAAGTCCTGTACCGTCCCTCTTTAATTTCAGATAGGATGGTGTGAAAGCCTAATGCCGTAAATTCTTTAATCATGGCTGCCTTATCAATTTTGATCCTTAGATCATCTAACTGTAGGTGTTGTAAATCAGGGACATCTATCACAATGCGTACCAACTTTTTACTTAAAACTGCAAGTTCATGATCACGAAGCAACGGCTTAATGTATCGTTTTAGTGGCGTTCCTTCTAATTCATGAATGCAATTGTACAACTCCTCGATCGAACCGTATTTCCGGATAAGTGGAAAGGCACCTTCTTCCCCTACACCCTTCACCCCTGGAATATTATCTGAGTTCTTACCGGATTCGCCCAGGAGTGATTTGACATCGATCCATTGTCGGGGTTCAATCGAAAATTCTTTCATAAAATCAGCTTTTGTATATAACATTTTCTGCTGTTCTCTTTTGTTCTGTAGAATCGAAACGCTCTCGTTCAGTAACTGATATAAATCATGATCGGATGAAACGATATAGCAGGGATCGCCTACCTCTTCTGTCCAACGATAAGACAATGTGCCAACTAAATCGTCTGCCTCATACCCTTCCACCCTCAGTTGAGGGATTCCCATTCTTTCAAAAAGTATCTGTGCTGTCCCAAATTGTTCTTGTAAAGCTACAGGTTTCTCATCCCGTAAACCTTTATAATCCGGATACAGCTTACGCCTAAAGAGCGACTCCCTACTAACATCCCAACACATCCCTAGATGGGTGGGCTGATGATCACGTAACAACCAAAGCAGTTTTCTAGTCATGGCATACACGCCATTGGTATAAAAACCAGCTGCATTAGGTTGTACCTCGGTGTCGTTTTTGGTAGTAGCAAAATAGCCCTCACAAAGCATACTGGAAGCATCTATTAATAGGAGCTTGTATGCAGACTGACCAGGAAACTTAATCTTTCGTAATTTCTCTATCGTCATAATGTGCTCGGTCCGTTCGATAGAAAGTACACCATCTTGAAACGTAATACTCTTGACCGGGTACCAGCCCTTTTGTAATAACCAAGGGGAGAGCTTCCGAATAAGCCCTCTTAATTGTTGAATCACAAAGGCTACACTACTGTTTTCCGTTAACAGGCAAGTAGCTATTAGCCCCTCTTGTTTGGCTTCCGTTAATCCGTTATAATTAACTCCAGTGATTTTTTCTGAGACCTTGAGCTGCAGCTGAAAATCGTTCCCTAAAACGATTTTTTCGATGGCTGCGTTCGGGTCTTTTCTTTTTAATTGGGACAATAGACTTTCAATACCAAAAATAACGTTTCGAATGTTGCAACGCTGGGACTCCGGATTCGAAAAAAGTACATGGCATGTATTTTTCATCTACTTTTCCTCTTACGTCCGGCTCTACTCCATCGAGGCCCCGGATTGGCTAATATGCAGCCAACCGGGGACACCTGCTCGTGTCCTTCTAGGGAATCTACGATATCCTCCCAGCGTTCATTTGGACCAGTTACGATAACAACCTGCATCATTTGGTTTCCTTGACGTTCCAAGGTTTCAATCATATAGCTCAATTTCTATCCTCCCTGGTTTAATAATACGTAGCGATTCAGCTAAACGAAGAAGAGCTGCTCCTTTTACCTTATAGAATTTTCTATGTTCAAATGGCACCAATGGAATTACGTGTATATCTGATAAAGGCTTTTTACTAGAAAAATACTTTTTTTCAATAACGAGCCTCTGCTCTTCATCCAGTTGTTCTAATGCCCTATACATCGGTTCGCATTGAATATGCCAATCTTCTAACTCGATTTTCCACTGCTCTTCGATCTGATCTGCCCGAATGATCAATCGCTCAGACATGCTCTGATTACTACGTCCACCACCTACTCCCCCGTAACTTGCAACACAACTAGCACTCGGAATAATAATTTGTACCCCTTGTTTAAGTTTCTGCTCTAACTCTTTAATATGTTGTAAATGGGTATAGTGATCTCGGAGTTTTCTTTCTACAAGGGCAACATACGTTTCAGGAGCTGGTTTATCCATTCCTGGAAAGCGAATCTGTTCAGCAATAAGATGATCTAATTGCTGACTAACTAAGTACGAATGAATAAGATCGCTCTCTTCTTTTAGTAGTTCGTATCCTTGTCCAAGCTCTGAAGTACAATAAATCTCTTCCTTTTTTCGCATTGTACGGGTAATAGAGTGATATCGTTTAACCAGCATGTCCGGAGGATATAACTCGATATTCTCGGGCGTAACTACGAATGATTTGCCCATGGACATACTACTCCTTATTCATTTTTTAATAGATAGGGAATTTTGAAATAGTCTAAGGTGAAAGTTCATAGGTGAATGGTTTGAAAAAGTGGTGAAATAGCTTGATTTCTATTGATTTTATAGGTGGGGAACAAATATACTGAGGATAGGTGGGTGTCAGTATATCTGGCCCCTGAACTCATCAGTTCGCCAAAACTGATGAGTTCTTTTTTTTGTTTCCTATACTATCAAGCAATTTTTGGTTCTTCTTCATCCTCAAGCAATTGATTTAATGTTATACCAAAAGCATCAGCAAGCTTTTGAAGATGATTTAGAGAAGCCCCATTTTTGCTGTTGTCATTTTCTAGTCTACTAATTGTTGTTTGAGGTACCCCTGATCTTGACTCCAGCTCCTTTTGTGACCAATTTTTTCGTTCGCGTAATCCTCTAATTCTCTTTCCAATCAATGGTATCACCTCACTTTATTTATATTCTACTCAAAATTGAATAAAAAACAAGTTTTTTTGTTCTAATATTCATAATCAGAATTAACAATACTTCTGCATGATAGAATGATATCCAAAAATGGATAACTAGTTGAAGGTGAATATGGATATTGGAAATCGACTGAAACAAATACGGATTCATAAAGGGTTATCAGGAGAGGCACTAGAACTTTTGTCGGGTGTTAGTCAGTCTACTATCAGTCGTATTGAACTTAATAAAACTTCTCCCAGCATAGCAACCCTTGAACAGTTATGTAATGCACTTGAAATTAATATAAGAGATTTATTAGATGATGAGGAGTTATCTCCCGAGATAATAAAACTAATATCAATTTCAAAAAAATTAAATAAAAAAGACCTAATTCGTTTTAATGAATTAATCAACAAATTCAATGAATTTATTGAACAACTTAATTCATGGAGATAGGTTTTACTTTAATTTTGTCATTTAATTTATTTAAAAACAGTATAAATCACTATCAGCAAAACCCTTAAACTATGAATTTAAACCCATCTAACTTTTTAATTCCTTTACTATCAACTTGTGAGGTAATTAACCCCTTGGATTAATGAACAAAGGGAAGTATTAACGGATTATCACTTCCGAAAAATTCCATGCGGAACAAAATAAGAACGTAGGTTCTACAAAAATTCTAAGCCACTTCCCTTCTTTTTGTCAATGACATGAGCAATTAGATACATAATGATCTAGTCTAGATATCCTGAGTGACATTAAATTTACTAAACCCCTTCTTCCCTCTTAAATTCCTATATTATGTAAGTGTAAGTCTAATGTACCCCTCATTTCCAAATACCGTCAAACATTTTTCGTCGCAGATGAACACCGTTTCATACGTAATGAATACTATTCATTCTTTCTATCCATTGATACATCTCATTTTTTCATCCCAAATGAATACCTATTCATTTTTATAGGTTTTTTTTCGCCTGCCGTCATAAGTTGATATTTTCTGAAATAACCATTACATTTTTCATAAGAGCTACCAAAAATTATGAAAAGGAGATGCCGAAACGCCCATTCAATGCTGCGATTCGCATAAACATATGGACCTAATACTTGTACACGCCCTACTATTTTTCATTGAAGAGATTTCTTTTTTACTCTTTCCACTCATTCTGTTCCGGTTTCCTATTCGGGAAAGAATATTTCATATAACTGGAATTGCTTTCTCTATCGTTCTTGTTTCTTTCGTAGTTCGTATGTTTCTGAATAATTCCTATTCTGTATTTGTACTCGTTATTTTTGTTTTGCTTATTCTCTATTTTTACACTCGAAATTACATAACTGCGATTGTAATCACAGCAACCGGCTATATCTTACACACGACCATTACGGCATTGATGGTCGGTACGCTGATGTTGATCTCAAAACAATCCGTTTCTACCGTAGTGGCCACCCCACTGTACCAATTCGTAATTCCAGGAATGACTTCCGTCATCATGCTACTATGCAGTTTGATTGTGTACCGTAAAAATTGGCAACTGAATATTCCCAGTGGCAAGACACCCCTGGGTAAGCAAACCCAAAATCTAATGGCTGCTTTTTCAGTAGCTGGCCTTGTCATGATGTGCCAAACGATTACCGTCTTTTTTGTGCCCGACGATAAAACATATATCTACCCTGTTCTGTTTCTCGGCATTATCGGTCTGTTTCTCATGTTCTTTCTGATTTTGCGCAATGTAAAAATCATGCAGAGGCAAGAAAAGCTTGAGGAAGAGAAAATGGTGCTGGAAAACTTACGTAGCCATTCGGATGAAATCATCTCAATTACCAAGGACTTCCGTTCTCAGATGGAGACGATCCGACAATTAACAATGTTTCAAAGTAAAGAATCTATCCTCGTTTATCTTGAGCACTTATTGGAGGAGCGAACCTTTATCCAATCGTCTATCGAGATTCATGAGCCAATTTTACAGGCCTTTCTGCAAAAAGAACGACATATTATGCAATCGTTTGGGATCGCATTATTAATTAAGTGTGAAGGTCACTATTACACCCCGGCTTCTATTAGCGCGTATCAGTTAATTCGGATACTGAAGGAGCTTCTCAACTCTACTGTTGATGCCCTTAAACAAGAGGATGTAAAAACTCTTATCCTTTCTATCAAATCGACCAGTGAAGAAATTAGTTTTGAAGTTCACTGCGACATGCTATACGAACCCCTATTGTCTCCAAACATCGGGACATATGGGGGGAAGACATCTATTTCTAGAAACGAAACAATCAAACATACAAAGGTGACAATTACATTTCCGAGGTATTGAAGATGGAAAAAATAGCAGAAAAGATGGCCATTATTATTAAACAAAAATCGGACCACCCTTCTTCTGTTGCCGTATTAAAATTTGCATTAGAAGGAATCCTGAATACCCTTGTCACACTTGCCCTTCTCTTCCTGGTAGCTGCACTTCTAGGGAAAGTGGAAACAGTTTTAACCATGGCCATGGCATTTGGTATTCTACGTTTATTTACAGGAGGGGCACACCTTAGTACGGGATGGAGCTGCGCTATTGTATCAACCGTTTTTTTTATAGTGACAAGCTTTATACCTGTTACCCAGGTAATGGCCTATTTTTGTATAGCAGCTTGTTTAGTGATCTTGGTATGGAAGCCCTACTATTTAGAACCACATCAATCATCAAGGGCGCTACAGTACCGGAAGAAATATCAATGTTTAGCGTTTTTATGTATTGCGTTCGGATTTTTACTTACGTATAGTCAAAATAGTAATACTTTTTCCTTTGGCCTTTTCCTCCAATCATTAACGGTCACTCCATGGGGAGTCTCAATAATCCATACGATAAACCGTTTACTTGAGAGGGGGTGAACATCATGACTAAATTTTTTTATGGAATTGCTTCTTCGTTGACTGTATTGGCTGCTTTCATCATTACACCATACTCACTTTCGTTTTTTCACGCGCCAACAGTACCGGAAGAACTGAAATAGTAGGAGGTTTCCATGGAAAGGTGCAGTGATTTTCCAATGAACATTCTCATATGCGAAGACGATATATATCAACGTGAATTTTTGGCAGACATGCTCCGCAATCGTGAGTTTGTACACTCGGTTGAGACGGCTACGAACGGTGAAGAATTAATCCAGGTCGTTCTTGCCAATCCGGAAATCTCTGCCCTTTTCATTGATTATCAGTTGGATGGACGAATGACTGGATTGGATGCGTATATGATTCTCCAGCAAAGGGGGCATACACTTCCAGCCGTTCTCATTACAGGAGAAAAACTTGACGCAAATCGTACATATGATTTAGGGATTCTTGATGTTGTCGAGAAGCCATATACACCTTATCGCATCCAAAAAGCTTTTGAGAAACTTCATGCCTATCTATCCTATTCGCACTTTAGTAGAAATGGGGGCCTATATGTTCCTATCCATGATCAAGAGATTCGTATGCTTATGCCAAGTGACATCCTTTTTTTTGAAGCAGAATCCAAAATTGTCAAAGTTCATACGCTTGATGGCGTATTAAAAACAAAAATACCATTGAAGCTATACGAAAAGTATTTACAACATACGAGTTTCTTTTACTCTCATCGTGCATTCCTCGTTAATGTAAAAAAAATTCACTATATTGAGGGAAATAAAATTCACTTTCGAGACACAAATCATGTAGCTCAAGTCACGGATGAAAAACAGCTTGATGTCCGGAACCTATGGCGAAAATTTAGTATTTTGTGAGTGAGTCATGTACATTTACATGGCTTTTTTATGTATAAAGAGAGATGGAGAATCATAGACTCATAATAACTCCCTATTCTTTAACCCCAGTTCTTTAAAACCCATTAGGGAATTTTATGAACGCCGCAATCCCTTGAGGCTCAAGCCTTCCAGCCCTCACCCAAACAGAAAACACATCGTAAAAACAGGAAATCACATGCATATATCCATTTTTCACATGATATAAAATATAATTCACAGCCACTTTAACTAGAATCCACAGAAAAAATAATACTAATAAAGGTAAAATAGTATATTCTTGTAACTTTATATAACTGCAGCTATGCTCATTTATCGATTGATACCAGGTCTTTTTCTCATTACTGGATGATCTGCTCCGCCGGATATTAAATTTAAAGAAAAAAGACACGCCAAAAACCGGCCGATTCCATAGGAAATCCGTCGGTGGTCAGGATAAGTATAAAATTGGGTTATGTATGATTCGACTATTCGCCCGCATCATCGGCTTCCAGCCAATTATAGAAAGGGAATTCGTCTATAGTTGGTAGGACTTGGCCTGTGCCGGGCAAAACAGCCGGTTGCTTTTGCTTATGGGTGATCCATCCGATCGCCAGCTGCAGCTGCTCTACCCTTCTACGGAACCAGGAAGCCCACTGTTCGGCTGTAGAAGCTTCTGGCGTATCTTGCTTTACTGGCAGGAACTGCGTCGTTGACAGGGCATTTTTAGCCGCCATAAGCTGCTTCTGGAGAAACGGCAACGCCTTCTCTACCAACTCGTCCAAGATGCTACGGAAATAGCGACCGATCTCCCCTTCTTTTGTTAGCTCTTTATACAAAAGTTTGTAGGAGTTAGCCAACTTTTCAAGTGCTTGGACAAACATTTCTTTGCCCGCTTCGGCAAACCGGTTAATGTACTCACTTTTCATTTTGAGTAAATCCCGGCGTGCTGCTTTTGGTACCAGGTCTTCGACATCGAGCTTCACCAGCTGCTCATCCAGCCATTCGTACTCCCCTACATTTTCAAGTGCCAGTTGGTGGGCATACTCCTCCTGTAGCCCATATACAGTGACTTTCTCAATGCCACGTACCGTAGTGATTTCCAACCTTAAAAACGTCGCTGCTCCTTCCAGCGCCGCTTTCAGCTCTTTTTTCGTATAGA
>NZ_KE952892.1:0-11687 GCF_000466385.1 Aneurinibacillus aneurinilyticus ATCC 12856 | reverse complement strand
CCAGCGCCGCTTTCAGCTCTTTTTTCGTATAGATATTTAGTTTCCCCTCATAGTCTTTCGTAGAATGGTACAGATCCGAAAGTGCACGCTTCAGATGACGTCCTGTGTGAACACCACTCCACAGAGCATAAAGGACAAAACGCTGCGAGTGTAGGCTCATCTTCTGGAAACTCTCTGACTCTAGAAATGGAAAGTGTTTTACATATCCTTCTGTATAGTTTTCATGATTCACGCGACGTAACAAATACAGGCGATTGTTATGTAATGCTAGGCTCCCTTCACGTAGCCCTTTCCGAACAAACTTATAAATGCTCTGTAACGAGCAAGAAAGCTTGTCGGCCATTTCTCTCATAGAGAGAGCCACAAACCCATCCCGACAACTATAACGGGACAGCAAAAAGTTAAATTGCATACGTAGCGCACTGTATTCTTTTGTATATTCCGGATTGCAAAAATCACGATGAATCACTGCAATGCCTCCATTCTCTTAGAACGCAAAAAACCTGTACCGATAAAGGTGACAGGTTTTCTAATGCGTCAAAGAGAATTGACCGTTGATATTTATCCTGTATAAAAACTAACGTGAATATTATTACGATAGCTTGAAATATGCCCATATAAATGATACACTACAGACATATATCTAATACAGTAATAAAAAGTCAACGGATTGCATTAAATGCCTGATCACCGGTTGGGTCGGTGGTTCAGAATTATCGGGAGGTAGGAGCCCCGATGATAATCCTGTTGGCTTTTTTACATTCCGTTCGTATTTGGTTGAGTAAATGATAGCAAAAAAACTAAAGATTGTCTATTTGATTCTCTTCTAAGCAAGAACTATTCTTTGATAATATGTAATAGGCTGTCTTTTATGGACAGCCTATTCAAGATTTACTCTTTAAAAGGATTAAACTTCTTCGCTGATTTTGTCTCTACTTGTTTTTCTTCAGTCGTAGCGAATGGATTTGCTGGTGCAGCAGCTCGCCCTGTTCTTACTCGTGTACTAGTACGTTCTTGACGGCTACTTAAATCCCCATCTATAGCGAATCCAGACTGACGGGCTTCTCTCTCTTTTTGCTTTGCCAGTAGTTCCTCTGACTCCTGTTTTAAGTTCTTAGCTCTTTCTGGCAATCCTCGTAAGCTACAAATTGTGTATACTAATGCATGTTTACTATCCCATGTGGAACGGCCATAATACACCGGTACTCCTTCTAGCTCTTCCTGCAGTTGGCGATTAATTTTTTCTAGCGTGTCCTTGTTCAATAACTTTTCTGTGTTTTTCGGCATAACAATATTAATACCGAATGCAATTGCATCGTTTTTATAGTCGAATCCATTGGCCAACACATTTCTTTCTCGATATGTAGCCACGATCTCATTGATTAGGTCGTTTTCGCTTTTCAGGTCTCCGCTTTGCAGGTTGATTTTCTTCTTAGCAAACGTGAGCACACCACCTGTGAACAGTAGTTTGTTCTTAAAGTCTTCCGCATCTAATGTTTTATCACTTTCTAATGTGGTAACAACGTTCCATTCATGTAGGATGGAAGCCACTTTGTAGTTTGAGTAACGATCCCAAGAGAGATTAGCAACCTCTGTACTCCCCTGCTCTACAGCCTCGATATGTTCTTCAATAATTTTTTTGTTATCCAGGATTACGATGTTTTCCAGAACACGATATGAGTTACCTTCTCCATCTTCTCGATATTCTTCTAATTTAGGCACTAATTCTTTTAATGCCTCGAAAGCATTTACATTTTCATCAACATGCGAATTTGGTAGGCTCACAATAGCCATAACGGGTTTACCTAAGTAATCAGCGCAGACATCAATGACCATATTGATAGAGCCAGTACCAGTACCGCCACCCAGTGATGCTACAACAACAATAGCTTCCGTGTTGTGCATCACACGATTGAGCGTTTCGAATACGATTTCTCCATTGGCTGCCATAGCCTTTTTACCTTTTGCAGGGTCCATACCAGCCCCCTTTTCAAACTCTTCGCCTTTTAGTTGTAGACGATTCGCTCTATCAACATTTTGAAGGTTTTGAATATCCCCCATATTCGTGTTGATACATAATACTGGATATTGGGCGTTTCCATTTGCGTTCCGAATACCTGCAAATGCATCAACAATTTTCCCTCCACCTTGCCCTAGTCCAACAAAACCAAGCTTTGTACCAATGGTTGCTCCTTTTTGTTTAACAAAATTCTCTAATTGCCATACATTATCAATGGTTAACATTATTCATTTCCCCCCTTTGGCATAATTCGGCAAGCCCTTAATAACTCAGAGTTTTTTTCAAGGAAATCCCCCATATAATCAACAGCCTTTACCCCATTGTCTGTTAGAAAATACTTCTCTGATGTACCTTCTCGATATGAACTAATAAATGTGGTGCCAACCATTTTAGCAATAGCTTCATCGATGGCAAAACGATATTTTTGTGAACTTAGTTTTACGTTACAAGCCGTTTGATACTCACGTAAGATATCAATTTTTGAAATTCCATCTTTTGAACGAGCTATTAAGTATAGAACATCCAAAAGCATGGCATCCTTAATGACTTTCTCGCAAATATAAGCAACGATGTTTTCATCAAATGTAGTTATTTTTTCTTCAAACAAAGGCTTGCCCCCTTACGTTATATAAAGTTTAATTATGTTATAGTTACTTAATGTTTGTTTATGTTTTATTATGTAACATAATATAACTATACATGAATAATAAGGAATTGGCAATATTTATATTTGGTTAATTTTTATCTATGTTTGTACCATTGATACAAACTTTAGTAAAAATAAAAACTAACACGTTTAATGAGGGGTGAGTTAAATTAATATAAATAAAAACCTTGAAACAGGAGGTGAGTAATAACTTGAGTGAAAGTGAAAATCAACATGATAAAAAGCAGGGTGCACCTTTGCTAACGGTGAAGGAAGTTGCCAGTTTAGTGGATGAGTCTGTTCATGTAGTTAGGAATTGGCTAAAAGAGTTCAAAACATATATTCCTTTGGAAAAAAGTGATGCAGGATATAACCTTTTTAATGAACAAGCTATTAATGTGATTCAAACCATTAAAGAACTACATAGGAAAAATGGTTATTCTATTAAACAAATAGAGCATTATCTAATGACGGGTGGAAAAGAGTTTGTACCAAGGCCGTCACCAGCTGCTGAAGAATTACTAGCCAATGAATTAAAGGAAATACGCAGTAATATGAAAGAAATTCATAACATGCTAGAACAACAAGAAAAATTTAATAGAGCACTTGTTGAAAAGCTGGATAAACAGCAACAATATATTGATGAGAGTATTAAGAGTCGTGATGAAATACTAATGAAAACTATACGTGAACTACAAGAAACAAAACGAATTGAGGCTGCAAAGGAGGAAGAAAACCCCAACAAGAAGTGGTGGAAATTCTGGAATTGATAAAGGAAGGGCAAATCATGCGCCTTCCTTTTTTTCTTTTCGTTCTCTGTTTTTTGCTGTTCGTGCAGCCTCATCTTTTGCTAGTTTCCATTCGTGGTCCCGAAGTTGATAGAAAGTTCGTTTGTGGTGGATGGTGTCTCGAACGTCCTTCCAATATCGACCGTACCGTTCTGCACATTGTTGCCATACATGGGATCGGTCCTTTACAAATGGGGGAGGGGGAACCATATCAGCAATAAACGCAGGACATGTTTTCCCGCTAGGCAGACGTACTGAATTGATAGCTCTCCATTTTTCGGGTAGGGAATCGTACAATTCTTTTGCATCCTCATAGGGAGCGAATGCGTGAGCGAACCGAGAAAGCTCACTAAGGCGTTTGGTTTTAAAACTGGTGATTTGTGCGCCGCCATCTAGGAGTGCGTCAGCTGCTGCGCCCATCTGATCAATTGAGTGGCCGGTGAAGAGGTTCTTTACCCGATATTTTCTGAACTCCACTGATGTCCCGGCCAACTTACCTTCAATGGCTCGGATGACCTTATGGGGTTCATCGATCCATTTCAGTACAGGTTTCCTGTTTGCCTGGTCCGTATCGATGCGGGAAAAGGCATTGAAATTGATTTTATCTTCAAAGAACGACAGAATGGTTGCCTGGTTCTCTTGCCAGGCATCATGACTGGCCAAAATGCACACAACGTGCCCATAACCACCTTCTGGATTATCCATAATGTACCTAAGATTGAGCATAGGTTTTCCGGTTGTGTCCCGTTTTGGCTCTTGGTAAAAGAGATTGGCCATGAACTGTGTGGAAGAAAGGATACGCAAGCGAGAAAGAATAGGATCGATGATGCTACTGTCTTTTCCTTCAGCTGCTTTGCTTTGTAGTTGTCGTAAGTCTCGAAGTACATCCGGCATGTTACGAACCTCTTTCCGGGTAAGTAGTTCTTCACGGTATCCAGGGGAGGTGAGGGCAAGCTCAAGGTCCAAGAAAGACCAGTTATGCTGTGTCGTAATCGCACGCATGCAAGAGATGACATATTGCTTCATCCGGTCCGTGAATTCCCCGGTTTTACTCAAGCTATTGATAAATCCGATAAAACGGGAAGTGATTTTTTCGGATATTTCAAGTGCTGCTAATTCCTCATCCTCATTTGCCCCAGTAAAGGAACGTCCATATACACAATCCCAACCGAGAGCGAGTGGCCAGGCTTTATTATCAAGGTTTAGAAGGTGTAATTTTTCCTCCGGATAGTCCACTGGCAAGCTATTAACAAAGTTACGCAGTACCTGGCCGTCAGCCGTATCAATAAGGATCGAGGAAAAGCCAGCCATGACCATATCATAGGCCCAATTGACGCCGAATCCTTCAGATTTCCCGCTTCCCTGCATACCCTGGGCGAATGTTGCTGTACAAAGGGCGTCATACACGGACTTTTGAGAAACGCCCTCATAGGCGTCCAGGGGAATACGTGCCAGCTTCTTGGTGCCTCGTTCTGTGACCCAGCCAAGGCGTACACCGGGGACGTTCTGTGTCAATTCTGTTGGTATGGATACCTCTCGGCTATTAATCGTTGTAATAATATTTGCTTGCTCTTGAAGCGATCGTTGGGGCAGCTTAACAAAATGGGCGATTTCAGGTGATGTTAAAATGCTTGGTTCCCCAAAGAGTAGGGGAGATCGCAGCTTACGTTTGGCCATGTCCTCGATCCAGCGCCGTAACCGGTACCGAGGAACTTTCCTCTCGACCAGCTCGTTATCTTGCTTCAGCTGCTTGAGAGCCAGGAGAATACCGCGTGCGATCCGTTGCCGGCGTCGGTAATCATCCGAGACAACTAGGATACGCAGGACAAATTCATAGCCGAAGTAGCTTGGTTTCATTTCCGTTGCCTGGCTGTAGTATCGGTCTCGCCATTCATAAGGTGGCCGTCGTTCGAAATCCCTTCGAGCGCGTTCTGTTTCTTTGGTCCATACACTTTCGGCTGCCTGAAATCCAAACTGAATAATACATCGATCACCATCCTGCATGGCTCGTGCAATTTCTAGTATCTCTCCAAGGGGAATTTCCTGTAGTCGCCGGTCTGTTCGGAGTGAGAGAAAAGAAGGGTATTTGAGTTTCATGTCATATGCTACCAGGTTTCCGTCTGCTGCAGTGGGAAAATGAACGTTCTTTTCTTGAAGGGTAACATGCTTCCAAATCATTTGAGCATGTTGCTGAACTGTATCAAAATACTCCGTATTTGTAGTGATAAATGTTTCGTATGAGGTAGCTGTGAGCACGGTTTCGTGAAAGATACGATCCGGATCGCGCAGCTGCCATCCACGAAATCGGGAAAAAAGTTGCTGGAAGCTCCCTGCTATTACATCTGCAAATTGGTCCACTCGCTCATTTTTAACATTGGTATGGGGAATAATTTGAAAGGTTCTATAGGGTAACGTAGGGGGAGTAGGTGCAAGAGCTGTTTCAGATGCTATTGTAACGGCCATAATCGGCTCAATTTCAGACGAAAAGACATTTGGGTAGGCTAACCTTTGTTTTTGCTCAAGAGGCTTCTGTGGGCTAATCTGGACGCGTAATGTATATTTTCCATCTGGAAGACTTTTGCCGACAATCATTATTTTCGCACCCCCGCTGCAGGAGTTGCCGAAAGACCACTAATAGCTTCAGCAATCGCGTCGTTCATGATTGTGCCAAGGAAAAAAATGAGTAGGACCATGGCTGGTACGAGTGCCGTTCCGATGATGATTATGCCTGATGTGAAGATAGTCATTTTTCCAAAGTGACGCTTAAATCCGAGAATGATAAGTCCGGCCAATATCCCGATTGTGCCTGTAACCATAGCAAACCCCTGTACGGTGCCGAAAAAGGGGGAGAAAGCGTTCCATACTTTGAGAACGGAATCCATGCCAGCTGCTGATGCGTGGCCACCGGTTAGAAGAACGCCAGAAAATGACCAGAGAGTTAACGCCAATCGCTTCAGTTTGGTATTTATCTGAAAAGAAACTGCTGGTGCATCCTCAGTATAGATGGGTGTGGTCGAATTCATGGCTAAAGTAATCCCGTTTATTCGTACAATCATCATGAATCCTCCTTTACTTTACGGTAATTTTCAATCCGCCTTGAGTCGTCGTACTCACTGTACGTTGCCGATTCAGCTCGTTTCGCATTAGTCGTTTAATATAGCCAGAAAAATTACCTTGTGCATTCGCGTGTTCCAATAGTTGACGATCTGTAGGATTTTCAATGTTGAAGCTAACGGGCTTATTTTTCATCGTCGCCACTGTCTCTCCTCCTGACATATCATGTGATGTTGTGTACTGGTATAAGAATATCCAGGAATGCTTGTACACTATGTCAATTTTTTGTGCAAGGGTTTAAAAAATTGACGTTATGGACACTATGAATGTAAAGGAGGGTTGGCCATTATGACTGGATGGTTTGGAATAGGAAAAAAGCGTTCAAAGTTTGGTAAGTACCTGGATCGGTGTGGTATTGCTCAAAAAAAGGTGGAAGAGGGTACAGGGCTAAGTCGGGGAACCATCAGTCGGCTTTGTAGCGACAATCAAAATGCGCCGACGATGAAGAACGCAACAAAAATCATTAAATTTCTTCGGAAGTATGACAAAAACGTTGATTATACTGACTTTTGGGAGATGTGATACCATGACATATCATGTCTTTTTAAATAAAATAAGGCCCTTCCCCCAGTTTTGGAAGAAGGGCAGACTGTTCCCAATGGAGCTGTTGCGCTCACGCTTGCTGACGCTTTGCACTACACGCTACAGCATATGAAGATACATCGGATTTTAGAACTACTTTCAAGAAAAAATGATAAAATCATGCAAAAATAAAAAAGAAGTCTTGACTAGACTTCTTCTGGCGTTAAAAGATGTCTCTACATGCTGTAAGTACATCTTGTAAATCATCATTGTGAAGTTTTCCTATGTAGCCTTTGGGTTTTACTATACCATCACGATTAACTGGATCAAGTCGTAAGTCTGACTTTAAGATTGTTGTTGGTTTAGCAGTTCTTACCCAAGAAGGACAGTTTAATCCAGCCTCTTTCCAGTAATTAATCGGTACATCAAATTCATTTCTAGCACCTTGTTTTGTAACAAAATTTATGATGAGTCCGATTTTATCATTGGCTTTGTCGTTTCCGACAACTACAATAGGGCGTGGTGTATATTTTCCCTCTGTATGATTCCATACTGGAGCAACCCATACATGCCCTTGTTTGAGAAGATCCTTAGGCTCAAAACCAGGTTCAAATGTAGTCTTCGTACTCCCGCTCATATTCGTTATTTTCCCCTTCGAACAAGAAATCAAATGCTGGGCCAACTAATACTCCTGGTGTTTTTGTCTCTTCGTTTTCGAGCCCTTGTTTATCTGCGACTTTCTTATGATTTTTAATCATAGAAAATCACTCCTTTCTTCTTAGGGATATTATATCAGTTAACGGGGAGTTTGTATATCTACATGTTCCCCTTGATATATGTTTATTACCCCTTAATTTTAAAATTATTATACGTTTACATAAAATATAGGAACTTGATAAAAAACACGAGGTTGGCGCATTGTAAAGTAGCTGAAACGTATTTATATCTTGTGATTTAACTCGATAGGCTCTTTACTGAACCAAGATTTCATGACATATCATGTCTTTTTTCAAATGAAATAAGGCCAAATAAGGCCCTTCCTCCGGTTTTGGAAGAAGGGCAGATTGTTCCCAATGGAGCTGTTGCGCTCACGCTTGCTGACGCTTCGCGCTACACGCTACAGCATATGCAGCTGTATTAAATTTTAGAACTAATCTTTGCTAAGGAGAGCTACTGTCAATACCAAGAGGCTTAAGAAAACCCCCGCATATATCCCCCAGTAATAAAACACTCCAACGAATATAGCTGCACCAACCACACGATTTAATTTTTTCATACATACCTCTCCTTTGTTTAAGATGTCCTTTCAACTATGGATGGGTTGTAAGAATGAAATCGCATGATAACCTAATGTAACTGCTTGTTGATATAACGAAGTGGCCACAATCATCTATTTTATTCTTATGCAGCAATCGATGGGAGACTACGATAAAAAATCCTCTGGTGAAAATGCTTCAGAGGATTTTTTATTGGTTTGTGATGCGTTCTGGTAACAGGGTTCCTGTTCGAATCCGTCACATGATCTCCAAGTAAAAGCAAAATAGGAGGAGTTTTCATAATAAACCTTTTCGGGGGGATGGGCAAAAACATCCTAGAGTAGAGGGAATGAATCCTTGTTCGGTTTTAGAACAAAATAAAGGGAGCGATTTCGCCCCCTTCTGTCATCGATCCATTTTTTTTTAGACTTTGTATACCCAATTCCAAATCACTTTTTGCCATTACTTTTTCGATGGTTCCCTCTTTTAGTTTGTTTGCCAAATCTAAAATATCGGTTAAAACTTGCTTCCATTGCTCTACTTGTTTTTGTAGTCGTTTAATTTCGCTTTGTTGTTCCGCTGTTAAACGCGTTTCCTCTTGCCACTTTTCGAGTTGCTTTTGATATATTGGTACAAATTCAAGCTGATCAGTATACACACGAATTATCCGTCGTACTATGTAGCCATCTAATACATGTGGTTTACTTTGAGCCTCTAATAAGTTTTTATGTTGATCGATAGCCTCCGCAAGTTGACCGTCGATCATATCAGTAATCAAGGGTAGGTTATAGATCGGCTGCCAATTAGGTTCTTGTTTCATAGATATATCCCTCCCGTCCACTTATTCGACAGAAGGAGGTCATTTCCTTTGATCCTTGTTAATCAATGTCCACTTTCTATTAGGTGGAAAGTAAATAATTTCTTAGCTGAACCCTAATACAAGAACATGTCAGATGGCATAATCCGCTTATATACAAGAAATATTTTTTATTATTTTTCTGCGTAGTATTAATATACTTCTGGATTTTGATCTAAACACCCTATTTCGATATCGTTCTCCACTCGATCTACTGCAGCAGAGTAGGGGAGGCATCCGTTCTATACCCACAGCATCTGCAATGGCCTCTATCTTCCTCCCATGTAAGAATGTAATGAGTATCATCACCACACGCTGGGCAAGTTGGAGCCTCCCGTTCTTTAATGACTTCGTATTCTACTTTTAATTCACGTACCGTACAAGGGCCACTTAGTCGGGGGGATTGTACCAGGTATTCTTTTTTTCTCATCTCATACTACACCTCACTTAACGTCAGGTGAGCGCAGGCAATGCCGCCGGTTGGCCGTAATACCATCCTTGACCTAG
This sequence comes from Aneurinibacillus aneurinilyticus ATCC 12856, assembly GCF_000466385.1. Classification (GTDB taxonomy): domain Bacteria; phylum Bacillota; class Bacilli; order Aneurinibacillales; family Aneurinibacillaceae; genus Aneurinibacillus; species Aneurinibacillus aneurinilyticus. Next base: position 1,978 of record NZ_KE952892.1, on the reverse strand, counting down.
GCCAATCCCACAACTTCGTACAATATCACGCTGCTGCCTCGTCTCGATCCCTTCCGCGATAATTGTAATGCCAACTTCTTCTGCAAGCTTCCTGATGCCATTCAGCAGCTGGTAGCCTTTGTTGTTATGAATATTTCTAAGCATTATTTTGTCTAGTTTAAGATAATCAGGCTCCAGGAATTCGATGAGCGATAGATTCGTGAAGCCGTGGCCAAAATCATCAAGTGCCAGTTTCATCCCCAATTCTCGAAATTCATGAACCTGCGCCCTTACTTTCCCAATATTAAAAAAATTTTGTTCCGTAATCTCTAATACAATTTGTTCCGGAGTGATATGTGAATACCGGTGAACATCAATAGATATCCCTTGTTCTAACGCCAAGGGGTGGCAGTTTATAAATAGCTTCTCTGGACGTTGATATGATTGGAGTGCTAAGTATCTCGCATACTGGTCTAATCGAGAAAGAACCCCTTTCTTTTCTGCTTGCTTGAAAAGCTGTACCGGTGCCACGGAGGAACGCAGCAGTGCTTCAAATCCAATAACCTCGTTTGTATGCAAATGAACAATCGGCTGAAATACAGTATGCAATTGCAAACGTCTGTCCTCCATCCCTGTTAGTTTATAGAAAGGGGGACAGAAAGACATCTGTCCCTTAAATATTAAAGTTTGAAGAAAGAGTATTTTCCTTTAGCTGCAGGAGAGTAGGTTGTCACCGGTGCCTTTGTCTGTGGATCAGTACTTGTTGTCGCCTGGCGAATTTCTACCACCACCGTATGAACACCATTCCCGCTAATTCCGCCTATTGTGAAATAACCGTTGTTGTCGTGCGAATCTAAGCTCGTCCATGTACTCCAGCCGCTTCCATCGATGTTATACCGATATTCATTGGCTGCACTGTATTCAAGCGATACTTTAAACGTACTATCTTTCGTGGCCGTGGCTTTGTTGTATCCGGACACTTTTGTAAGTGTTGGTGTAACAAAATTTTGTAGGTTTGAGATGCTGGTGTTAATGTTGGCCAACTTATTTGTTAGGTCTGAATTTAAGTTCGAAATGTCATTTCTGAGATTATTTTCCACTGTACTTAGACGACTATCGAAGGCATTTTTCAAGTTATTCTCAACTGTGTCAATTTTTCGGTCGAGATTGAGGGTTGCTTGCCACGAATTCCAGGCATAATCCTTCGCTAAAGAAGCATTTTGTGAAGCATCTTTCAGCTGTTTGGCTTGCTCAGGCGTCAGAGTTGCTGTGATTGGTTTATCGATTGTGATCCCTATTTTGTCATCAACATCGTTCGAAGAACCCGCCTCACTCCTTAATGTACCAGTCAGTTGAAGTGTATATGTTCCATTTGGAAACGGAGTAAGATCGAGACTGAAAGTTTTACTATCATGTCCAGTATCCCTATCAGTTCCATAAGCTTCTAGACGAAACTCTTGAGTAGACCATAATTTATTACCTGAAGTGTCTAACAAATTAATCCTTCCATATTGTAAGGAATGAGTTCCGGCGTACCCGTTTCTGGCGTTTACGTTTATATCTACTTGGAGCGAAACATTCGTATCTGTTGTCTTCTTGTAGCTTAGGTTAACAGACGACCATGTTGCGCCAGTATCTAACGAGCCAGCACTTACTTTCCCAGGGGGGGAAATGAAAATCGAGACAAGCATTAATAAACTACAAAATAGAAGATACACAGGGTTTTTTAACAATTTTTGTCCCTCCTTAAAATAAACAAAATGGCGATATTACGTTGTACTAAGTCATTATTTACCAAACTACGTATTTCAGCTCATTTCCATCCCCTCTTTCCCCTTGATATTTACAGGAAAATAAAAAATACCCTGTATAAAACATCTAAAATAGTGAAAAATTTACTACGTTTTGGCTGAAAATGATGCTTGTGGCTGCCAAATCGGCTATTTTAGACGTTTTTCCAAGGTATTTTGCTTATTTTTATCTGCACTGAAGCATTTTG
>NZ_KE952891.1 GCF_000466385.1 Aneurinibacillus aneurinilyticus ATCC 12856 | reverse complement strand
TTTTCTCAATGTCTACATATCGGGGTCTTGACCATAAAAAGCTTTTGCATCATCTTAAACACTGAATACTTACATTACATTTTTTTGATAAAAGGATGGGACCGACTTGAACCTCAATTGGTTTGCTGCGGAAATGCTCATGAAACAACGCCAAAGGGAAATCGAACGATCTGCTAGAGAAACGTGGAAATGGTCAGACGCTATGCAAAAGCAATCGGTCCGATTCTTTAGTAGGCGGTCAATCATTCGTGCAACACCAACGGCTTGCTGCGCTGCGAGCTGCTGTTGATTGTATAAAAAACTAAGGAGTGATCTTTCATGAATCAAGTGAGTAATGATCAAATTCGTCAAAACGTTCGGAATCGGTATAAAGAAATCGCCTTACAGGACGTAGGGGCGGGGTCCTGTTGTACGCCAGCGCCATCCAATGATTGCTGTAGTTCGGCCGCGGATGTTTCCGCTAAAATGGGCTACTCGTCAGAAGAATTAACAGCCGTTCCGGATGGGGCGAACCTTGGCCTCGGCTGTGGCAATCCGCAAGCTATTGCCGCTTTGCAACCGGGAGAAGTCGTGCTGGACCTGGGCAGCGGCGGCGGGTTTGATTGCTTTCTTGCCTCCCGTCAGGTAGGCGCTTCCGGCCGCGTCATTGGTGTAGATATGACACCGGAAATGGTCAGCCGCGCCCGCGAAAATGCCAGCAAAAGCGGATTTACCAATACGGAATTTCGGCTGGGCGAGATCGAGCATCTGCCGGTTCAGGACCACTCGGTGGACGTAATTATTTCAAACTGTGTCATTAATCTGTCCCCATCAAAGCAGCAGGTTTTTGATGAGGCGTTCCGTGTGCTGCGTAACGGCGGCAGGCTGGCCATATCGGATGTCGTGGCAACAGCCGATTTTCCGGATGAAATCAAGCAGGATATCGACCGTATCTATTCAGGGTGCATTTCAGGAGCTTCTTCCATCGGCGAACTGGAGGCCATGCTTGCACAAAGCGGTTTTACCCAAATTGAGATCGAACCTAAAGACGAATCCCGGACGTTCATCAAGGATTGGATTCCTGGCGCAAATGTCGAACAATACCTGGTGTCCGCCGCGATACGTGCCATCAAGCCTTGAGCCATGACGGGCCGAGCTGTTGCAGCTCGTGTTGGGCTGAACATGTTACGGCATTAAATAATAAGGCGCCGCCGGTTAGCTGGCAGCGCCTTCGCCTTTGCGCGTATAGCCGCGCCTTGCGGTTTTGTACCCTATTTTATTTCGCTTCCTGTTTAAAGGAAACAATGCGAAGTGTTGGTTGCCCGTCGATATGTTTGGTTCCGTACAGCGGCGGTGTTTTGCCTTCTTCCAGAATGGTGCGCGGACACCACGTTTTAAATTCGGTTTCTTCTCGCCTGGATATGCCAAGGTGTACGATGGCATTATCAAAACCGCCGTATATGAGTAATTCTGCCCCTAATTTATGAAATTTAATCATGGCTGTGTCGGATGTGAGGATGCGGGGAATGGCGAGAAAATAGATCCATTTTCCTTTCAGGCTGTTAAAGTTCGGTTTGCCTGCGCGGGACCGCATATGATCCCGGTCAATCGTGCCGTTTTTGATGTTGTCCCAGCCTTCCGGCCCCCGATACAATTTCAAGTCTTGAGAACGTACTTTTCCCGCGACCATCTTTTCCAGACCCAGCAGGTGACAGAAATTGTCCTTTTCAAAATGCAGCTTAACAGGTTCATGGTTCTCCAGTTCATATGTAAACGTGTAGGGGAGAAGATATTGCTCATATAACTGCTGAAGCACTTGGAGGCTAATATCCGCGATCAAGGGTTTGGCCGTTCGGGCAACTAATTGTTCGAGTGTTAGCGTCATGGAATCATGTCTCCTTGCACAAAAAAAGCTCTGATGTATCCACATCAGAGCCGCCTTGTTAAGCTGATGGGTAGCAAAAACAGTCGGTAAACACGGAGATTATGGTCCCCCCGGCGGGGAACACCACGCTACCCGGTGGTGCGGATCGTTGGCGATCCCTATATATAAGTGTTTCCTAATTGCTGAAAATCCATATCATTCGGCAACACAAACGGTCGGTAAACACGGAAATTATGGTCCCCCCGGCAGGGAACACCACGTTGCCCATGGTGCGAGCTTATGCTCCGATTTACTTTATCTTGCCTGTATATTATACAACGGAAACCCGGATTGTGCAACGGACAGTTGGGATGGAGCGAAATCAATCTATTGGAGTAGCGGCGAGGGAGTGAAGTCAGGGAGGGATTGTTCTTAGCACCGGGGGCGAAGCCATGTCCGAAATCGAACAGGGCAACATCCCTTTAGTGTTTCAACATTTCACGCAAAACCCGGAAGGCTCGTTCCTGATCCTGCACGTTCTGCTCTTTGAGGAGCATCACGGATTGCCATATCCATTCATCCTGTTTTAGATGCTCAAACGGATCGCGTTCACTGAACAAGGCATAAACGTTTATATGTAGCGCATCGGCTATTTTTTCCAAGGTTTGAAGCTGTATGTTTTGTTCGCCGCGTTCGACGCGACCGATATAGGTTCCTTGCGATTCTAGCACTTCCGCCAATTGCTCTTGGGTCCAACCCCTCAATGTGCGGTAGTGCCGTATCTGCTCTCCTATCGTTTTGGCTAGATGACTCACGCTGGTCGTTCACCTCTTTCTACTAAGAAGTGTAGACCAACGATATGATGCGCTTGGAGAGTATCGAAAGTTCAAATATCTAAAATATAATTGAACTCAAGGGTTCTTTTGGTGTATACTTTCCACATCTTGGGATTTCAAACGCGTCCTTATTTCCTCATTGGGACCGGAACATTTCTCGTGCGATATTGAGTACCTTTTTACGATCCAATGGGTCACGGCTCATTAAGAGAGCCAACATTTCAATAATGGTTTCATCCTCCGGTCCGTCGAGCTGTAGCATCCGGAACAAGTCGGTTCGACAAGCTTGCGCGATTCGATCTAGGGTTTGAATGGTTACATTGCGCTGTCCGCGTTCCAGGGAGCTGATATAGGTATAACTGGTTCCGATCAGTTCGGCCAATTCCTCTTGCGTCAAGTCCTGGCTTAATCGGGTGTGCCGGACGGCATTGCCCACCCGTTGCAATGTTGTATACGCCACGGTTGTTACACTCCTTTCTATCCATTTGAGTGTAAGCAACTTGGGCATAACTATGCAGAGTACTAAGAGATAATTTTTTTGATGTAAACTTATCTTATAAGATAAAATGTACTCTAAAAGTTTTGTTTTTTCTCATATTATGTAACTTAAAAGATAATCGGGGGGAGATCGTGTGGAATATCCTGGTTCCAAACTTGACGAAACCGGCAGACATCCTCTTGCTGCTGCTATTGTTGATGATCCTGCTGTTTTTCGCGATTTGGCAGGAGGAGGGGAAGGCCAAGGCGACGCGGTAAAAAGATGGGAAGTGAAGGCGTCCGATGACGAAGACCGCTCACACCTGAATGTTTGGGACTTCTACCAGACTTTGCCCCGGCCGCGTTCGGTTTGGATGGAGATAGAAGAGGAACCGATCGCTTGGTACTGGAAGCTGTGGGGTTATGGCGGTATGGCTGTCGCTTATTCCGGCTTTGTTGGTTATATCGTGCTTACCTTTTGGGCCATGATCTACTACGCTTATCAATTCGTTTCATTTGCACTTTAGGAGGGAAGGCAATGTTTTCCGAACTATTATTCAACATGTCTCCTGCCGGAAGAGCTGCCATTTTTGTCTTCGGTGTCATCTGTTTTAGCTTGTTATATGTCCTGGACCGGCAGGCAGTCAAACGCCGGAAGCAAGAGGGGCGAGATTCTTCTAAATCAGACTAATCCGGATGGTTCGGACACGGCCGTTCAATGCTTCGACGAATAGATCGTGCGCCAACGGATCGCAGCTCGCTCCGGAAGGCCGGTGACTTGAAGTAGACGCATAGGGTTGCTAACGGCCACCGGCATACCGTTATGGGAGGCTTTGCGTCCAATGCCGCACCAAGGGGGCGGTTTTGTCATTTCCGGCTGTTCTACCCTTTTTTGAGCTTCGGCCTTGCGCCTGGGGCTCTTTTTCGTATTATCAGGTCAGCCAGAGATTTCTGGTTGGCCTATTTTTATGGTCGTTCTATGATGGCGGTAGCCGGGAGAACGTGGCTCTTTTTGGGGCACTTACCCCGTCACAAAAACTGTTCTCCCACTATCCCCAATGACCATGTTTGAGCTGGTTGAGGCACTTGACTTGACCTCGTATCACAAGCGAAGCTGTGGGTTTGGAACCATCGTGGGATTGCCGGCTAGATTAACATCAGGAGGAGTTGACATGGAACCGGTTATCGGACTGGACGTGGCAAAAGGTGTGAGTGTATTTCAAGCGTTCATGAAGCGTAATGAAGCATGCGGCAAGCCGGAGGCTATTCGGCATACTGAGGACGGTTTTGAACGCCTAGGCGATGTGATTCGCCTACTGGAGCAACAAACGGGGAAACAGCCTGTTGTTATCTTAGAGGCAACCGGGCATTACCATCGCATTGTTGTAGCTCACCTTGAGCGTACAGGGGTCACGTATTTCATCGTTAATCCGCTCCTCTCTAAGCGCGCGAAGAGTGCTCAGTTACGCAAAGTGAAAACAGATGCGGCGGATGCCTGGCATTTGGCGGAGATGTATTACCGTGGCGATGTGCAGCCGCACCGCAGGTGGGAGGATAACATAACGGAGATTCAGCATTTAACTCGGCAGCATGAGTTTATGACATCCCAATTTGTGCAGTCGAAGTTGAATGCAAGGGCATTGCTGGATCAAGTATGCCCGGAATATGAAGCTGTGTTCAGCGATCTGTTTTCCAAGACGGCGTTGCAGGTGCTGCGTCTTATGCTGAGAGGTAACGTTGTTACTGAAGAATTGATCCGGGAAACAGCTGGCACCTCACATGGTAGAGCATGGATTCAGGAAAAAGTGGGGCGAATCCATGCTCTACCAGAGTTTAACAAGTCTAGTGCGGCTCAAAAGGTGGCATTATTATGCATAGTGGAAATTATGCTTGTTCAGCAAGAGCAACTGAGTCAATTGGAAATGAAAATCGAAGAAGAAGCAACGGGGATCCCGGAAGTAGGGCTGTTAAAAACCATCCCAGGAATCGGAGATAAACTGGCTGCCACGTTAATCGCAGAAATCGGTAATGCCAGTCAGTTTAGAGATCCAAAACAGCTTGTGGCTTACGCTGGGCTAGATCCAGGTGTGCATAGCTCCGGTCAGTTCGTGGCGACCAGCACCCGGATAACCAAACGCGGCTCTAAACGGTTGCGTAGAGCGCTATATTTAGCCGTACAGTGTGGAATTAGGAGATGTACAAACGAGCGATTAAAGGCGTACTACGATAAGAAAAGACAAGAGGGCAAGCCCTACAAGGTGACAGTGATTGCTTGCGCCAACAAGCTATTACATCACATTTACGCCATCTTGAAGAAAGGCCAGCCCTTCCAAGTGTGAACCATATTTAACCAAAGCCTCCGCCAACGGAGGTTTATTTGGCGTGTACAGAAATTATAACAACTTTTCCTCGGCAGACCAACACGCCAAAGCTTGACAAACATTAGCTGGTTTTTGTTCCGCAGCTTCATGCGGTTCACGGTTGGCATGAACCGGATCGTTCGGCTTTTTTTGCGGAATGGATCTTCTGCAGCCGGAAAGAGCTGCGTGGATCTCGGCGGAAAGCCGAACGTTTTTTTGTGGCCATTGGATCCAAAATCATCAGAATCCGAATGAAGGAAACCGGTTCCCCCAGTTCACCGGGCCTAAATCCCAAGCGACCCCGGAAAGACGCCGGGTTCCATTGGGATTTTTAACGGGCCTCGCAGGGAAGCAAAAGCGTTTCTCGGGGTAACGCTCGATCCATGATGGGCGCTCTCGCTTACGCTGCCGCACCCATCATGGCTCTACGGGGCAGGGCGGCACGATGATTCCATTTCGCTGACGCTCCATTTCATCATCGTGCCAAAAGCGATTCGGGCAGGTCGGGGAAGCCAAAAGCTTTGCAAGCGGGTTCCAGGAAGCAAAAACGGCCTGGCAGCGCAGGGGTACTTTCGCGCGCGGGCCTTGCTCCTTCCGTTTTTCAAGGCCCACATCCTGTACACCGCAGCCGATCCGTCGCATGGGAGCATATCCGAACCGTGGCTGGCAAGGGTAGTCAAATTTTTTTGAGAAGAGCGCTCAAAAAATTTTGCCTATCCCTGACGGGCAGACCCTTGCCAGCCAGAACCGGATATGCTCTAAAATCTGCGACGGCTGCGGTATACAGGATGTACCTGTTCCTTGAAAACTCCATACGCAAGACCAGGAAGCACGAAGGAAGCCCCTACGCTCCAAACCTTGAAAGAAGACGCTCCGCGCTGGCTCGACCGGCAAGCGGGACCAGGATGAGGGTTTCAGGGCCAAAAAGTCAAGTCAATGAAGAAAAAAACGGGATGGACAAGCCAAGGGAGCAAGTGTCGACGCCGCCGCAACCCATGAATGCATCGGCACCAGTTCATGAGACAATGCAGCAACCGGCGCAGCAGGAGGGGAGAACCGTACCTTCGGCCGTTCCTGAATATGTCCAAGCTGTTCCACATGGAACGAGAACGGCAGCGCCAGAGGCCGTTTCATTAGACTCCCGACGTCAGGGAGGGGACCGTAGAAGGCAGACCAAGCCCGAGGCCCGTTCCGATTCGTTCCGGACGGCGCGAGGATCAGCCATATTGGAATCATTGGAGATGCCGTTCGTTTCGCATGAAGCCGCTCCGATGACTTCACAGGATAACCTTATCCCCCGAACCGGGGCGACGGAACTGCCGTCGAAGAATGCCTCCTTAGAGGAGGACGAAGGGGAGCGTGAGAGCTAATGGCGCGTTCCCCACAGCTTCCTGATCGGGCTAAAACATGGTTCAGTATTATCATTGGTCTGCTGCTGATCGCGCTTTTTATCGGGTCATTTTTTTCCGGAAGACGCGCCGCGCAACCAAAGGAAAATGAAACGGCTACGGTTCATGAACAACGTCGAGACGTACACCAGTACGAAGCGCAGCCAGAGCCGGAGGAAATGGTAAAGAATAAACCGCCTATTACAGAGGAATCCGTAAGTAGCGCACAGGCCGTTCTTCCGGATTTCCTAAAGGCATATGTGCCGTTCGATAGCGAACGGCCGGACGCTTACCTGGAGCGCTCCAAGCCTTATATTACCGATTCCTTTTACAAGCAGCTTTCATCGTTTCAGCGGCGGGGAACGCTCTCGCGCGTGAAAACCGAGTATGTCACCGCTGAATGGACACCGGCCGAGCTGGAAGCAGACGAGCAGTGGTACAACGTGGATGTAACGGTGACTCATACCGATATCAACGGTAAGAATGAAGATGGCTTGCTGCTTTACGTGGTGCTGCTCAAACGAGCTGATGGGAAATGGAAGGTTGATGATGTAGGCATTCGTCCGGGATCGGGGGCGATTCCGGAATGAAAAAATGGGGATGGCTGATCGCAGCAATTCCGATCCTGCTCGTTGTGGCTTTATGCGGAATGTTTCTTTTTCCGTTGTTGTTCATGGGCGGGGGAAGTATCGGATACGGCTTTTTGGGAGGGTCAATCTCGCCGATTGGGGAACGTGAAATACCGGTCGAATATATTCCAATCTATAAAGAGGCGGAAGCCAGGTACGGCGTTCCATGGAACTTGCTGGCCGCGCATCACCGCGTCGAGACGGTATTTTCTACGCTTCAGCCCATGATTTCAAGCGTCGGGGCGGAAGGACACATGCAGTTTATGCCGTGTACGTGGGTAGGTTGGTCGCATCCATCGTGCTACGGTGCAGGGAAAGGGAGCTTTACCGAAGAAGAAAAGACAAGTTTGACCATGATCGCCCGTTACGCTGGGTATGGCGTGGATGCAGACCGTGACGGCCGGGCGAGCATGTGGAGCCTGCGGGACTCCATCTTTTCCGCCGCGAACTATTTGGCCAAAAACGGCGCGGCGACCGGCAACCTGGAACGTGCCATTTTCGCCTACAACCACAGTCAGGATTATGTAGCGGAAGTGATGATGTATGCAAGACTCTACGTGACCGAAGGGTTTATTCCAATTGAAGTGATTGAACCATCCGAAAGCGGCTTTGCACGACCGGTTGCCGGTGAGGTCACATCCGGTTTCGGTATTCGGATCGATCCGGTAACCGGTAAGCCGGGCGCATCTCATGAGGGGATCGATTTTGCTTGTCAGGCCGGGCAACGCATTCCGGCTTCCAAAGCCGGTAAGGTTGTGTTTGCCGGTTGGCAGGACGCAAATGACCATAGCAAAGGCTACGGCTTATTTGTTTGGGTAGACCACGGCGGCGGCTTTAAGACTACGTATGCACATATGTCACAGACGACCGTTCAGGTCGGGGATGTCGTTCAGGCAGGGGATGTGGTCGGCGTGTGCGGTTCCACGGGCAAAAGCACCGGCCTGCATTTGCACTTTGAAATCTTTGTAAATGGGCGGCGCGTCGATCCGTCTCCATTTATCGGTTTGTAATGTTCGGGGTTTTTAGTAGAATGGATCTCCTGTAGCCAACTTGAAGCAAGTGGGTCTCGCCGAAAAAATGAACGATCGCAGACTGCTCTGCCGGCGAAAAAAACCGTCAGATTACGAATAATGGAAACAAAACAGCCCCGCCCATTTTACACTCCTTTAAGTAGGCAATTGCATAGGATGAAGGAGAGTAATGAAACAGGAAAGGAGAATGCATTTGTACCGTCAATCAAGCTATCAACATCAATGGCTTAATCCGATGTATTACAACTGGCATATCAACAATTGGAGTAACCAAGGTAGCCCTTGTTTTATCGATTATGCCTATAATTGCTATGAAAGAAATCAATTTTACGGAAACATTGCATTAAAGGACTACGGGCCAAATCCATTTGCAATTAATATTGAAGAGGCTGCAAAGCAAAACAGTAACTACCGTACCGCATTATGGACAGGAAAACATCTACAGGTCACTTTGATGAGTATCAATGTTGGCGAAGATATCGGCTTAGAAATTCATCCGGCACTCGATCAATTCCTACGCATCGAAGAAGGTCAAGGAATTTTTCAAATGGGTAGAAGTAAAGACAGATTAGATTTTCAAGAAAAGGTCTATGAAAATTTTGCAATCATGGTCCCTGCTGGAACATGGCACAATCTAACCAATACGGGTAATAAGCCAATTAAACTTTACTCTATTTATGCACCTCCTCAACATCCGTATGGCACAGTTCAACAAACAAAACCAATTGCCATAGCTACCGAAGAAAGCCATCATTACTAGATGGTTGAAGTGGAAATCGTTTATTTGTAGCACCTTATTTAAAAACGGATACAAAGTTGAATGACAGGAAAAGCAGGTTCCAGTTGTGACCTGCTTTTCGTGATTCCCTAACAAAATACGTTGATTATATATAGGCAATATGTAACCCCCCATGTTTCGGGGGGGCGCTAGCTCGTTTAGATACTCAGACAATGTTAGCAGGTCTTTGGGTAGGAGACATTAGCGGAACTGTAATTGTTCCCTGTTTAGTAGTTATCGAAATGAAGTACGTCTCGAAAAGCATGCTTTTTGATACGCGGGAAAAATGCCTGTATTTACGTCTCAAAATATCCTAAAATAACTTTAGAGACGTTTCACATTCGACATGGATATTTTGAGACGAATACGGGGGAGAAAGTCATATGAAGCTGGGATATGGCCGTGTGTCGGCTAAGGATCAAAATTCGGAACGGCAGCTCGTCAAGTTTCGGGAGCTGGGCATTGAAGATCGGTTTATTTTTGTCGATAAGCAGAGCGGCAAGGACTTCGACCGCCCACGCTATCAGGCTATGCGTCTGATGATCCGGGAAGGCGACTTGGTGTATATTGATGCGCTGGACCGGCTTGGCCGGGATTACGATGGCATAATTACCGAGTGGAAGTACATCACGAGGGAAGTCGGCGCTGACATCGTATGCCTGGATAACGAAACGTTGTTCGACTCCCGGAAGTTTAAAACGATGGGCGATTTCGGCAAAGTGATGGAAGACCAATTTTTAAGCCTGCTGGCATACGTGGCCGAGCAGGAGCGCAAGAAGAACCGGCAGCGGCAGGCGGAAGGGATCGAGGTTGCCCGGGCGGACGGCGTTATATTCGGTCGGCCCAAGCAGGAGATCGACGAAAAGTTTGTGGAAGCGTACCAGGAATGGAAAGCTGGCCAGCTTTCCGCGATGGAGGCTATGCGTCGGATCGGTATGAAAAAGCCTACGTTTTACCGGCGAGTGAAGGAATACGAGGAAATCAATGAGCGATTCTAGCTGTTGCCACGGCGTCTATTTCGTTTCGCCCGGTGCCAGTTATAATTAATCGAAAACAATGATCGCAGCTCCTTCACCGGCGCTGCTTTTTTCTTTTTGGGGTAGTACCAGCGAAGCTGACACCACCCGCAAAGTAAATCACTCAAACATCAAGGTGAAAGTTTATACCTGCCAGAGTACACGATTTGTACATTAACATTGATATTTCGTAAGGAATCTTTGTTTAGCACAGTCCCGGATGCAATCCGTTTCCATTCATAAGGATTCTTGCGAAAAAGAGATTCCCCCAGATTATAAATATCTATTCTCTTTTCAAACGCGGTTTGAAAGGTCTGCCTAATTTGATGCTCAATTTCTTTTTGAGCCAGTTGCGTGAGTTCTTGCTCCGTAACGTCTGCATGTAGCTCATTTACTCCGGCCTTCACCTTAACGGAAATATCGAAATATGCTTTGTCATATTTAACCCTTGGTTTGACGTCATATTCGGGTTTTACTGCGACGAGAACTGCAACAAGCTTGTTATCGGAAAACAAGTCAACGGGCAGTCGGATTGTGTGTTTATTCAGCCATGGCAATCCTTTTATTTCTTCGAGGCTCATGCGTGCGTAATATTTGTCCTTATCGTATATTTGTATGCCTGAATATCTAAGCAGCTCATGCGGTTTTTGATTTTCCTTCCATTGATCCTTTCGAACAGATAATTCTGGTATGTAGCTTGTCTTCGCCTTTTCGTTAGAATCCATTACAAATCTTTGCAGGCGGATCGGAGCGAGGATAGAACGCTGCCGATAATTCTGTTCGGGGTTATGTAGAATCGATGCTTTTGGCGATAATCTGAAAAATGGAGTCGCAATTAAGACCTCGTCAAGGGGATCGCGCGTACTGAACACCCAAGCTAAGTACCTTATCTCACGATATCGGTCGATCAGTTCCAACACTTCACCGACTTTTCGTTCCTTCAATAACCTTTCGCTAAACAAGATTGCAGAGATTTGTCCCCAGTTTAACCTTTGTTGCGAAGTGCTGTATAAATCATTCGCTGCTTCTGTAAATGAGATACCTTTTCCTCTACCGATCCAGACCGGAGGCTGTTCCGCTTTCTGTTGTCCTTCCAGTTTTGCCACTGTCGAGAAATCGAGCAACTGCGCATAAATGATGTATTGACCATCCGCATAGTCAATTCCAACAGCAGTTACATAATTCATGTTTTGCACTTCGTATTTGCTCCAACATCCGGTGAGAAAGAAGGGAAGCAGAAGAACTGCGGTAAATTTGTATGCGTTCATTTCTGCTTATCCCCTTGGCTTGTAGAATCTTGAGTATTTAGCATGTCTGGCCGAGTTTTCCGCCATCTCCATGGTAATCGGAACAAGGCATTGGCGAAGTCTTCATATAGAGGCGAAACCGGAGCCAGGTAAGGCAAACCGCATGAACGCAAAGAGGCTAAATGAGTTGTCACGATAAACAAAGCAAGTAAAAAACCATAGATCCCCAAGATGGCAGACAAAGCGAACATGAAGAAGCGCAAAATGCTCATTGTCCCAGCAAGTGACTGGTTGGATAAAGTCGAACCGAACACTTGCGTAAGTGCTCCTATGACAACAATGCTAGGGGATAAAAATCCTGCGCGTATGGCCGCATCCCCTAAGATGAGCCCTCCCACTACCGTAACTGTAGATCCTACTGCTGAAGGCAACCGAATACCGGCTTCCCGCAATATTTCCAAAAAGATGAGCGCGAGAAACATTTCCCCTGCCACGCCAAGAGGAATGCCTAATCGGTTGATGCCAATTGTTGCAAGAAGGTAATAGGGCAACTGATCCTGATGAAAGAGTATATCACCGGAATCACGATCGGCAGCCTTGCAGCTTACGTTTCGTTGGATCTGGAGTCCACTTGGTATCTGGGCTTGGTTTCGATGACTGTTTGGACCGTTGTTTCTTTAGGGATTGAATTTTTACAGCTGAAAAGCAAAACGGCAAGAGACCTATTCGACGGCAAAGCAACAGTGCTCATTAAGGACGGCAAGATCATGGAGGATAACCTAAAAAAAGAAAGGATTACCACGGATGAACTTATGGAACAGCTTCGAATAAAGAATGTGTTCAAAGCTGCCGATGTTGAATTCGCCATCATGGAGTCAAGCGGTGACGTTAGCGTTCTTTTAACCAAGGAAAATCAACCGTTAACGCCTAAACACCTGGGAATAAATGTCGGGCCAGAACAAGAACCTCAATCGGTCATTATGGATGGAAAAATAATGGACGAACCGCTTGCCACGATAGGTCTAAACAGGAAATGGCTGGATACGGAACTGGAGAAATTAGGTGTTTCGATTGATAACGTATTTCTTGGACAGGTGGATTCCTATGGCCAGCTATACGTTGATTTATTTGATGATCAGATCAAAGTACCGAAACCCCAGAAAAAAGCCGCGTTGCTTGCAACATTGAAAAAGTGTGAAGCGGATCTCGAAATGTTTGGCTTATCTACCAAAGAACAAAATACAAAGCAGATGTACGAGCAATGTTCAAAAGCGTTAGAAAAGATTATTGATGAAGTTAAACCATTGCTGATTCGTTAACAATTCGCCAATTATACGTCAGCTGAAATTCGAGGAGGATGTTCATGGCAAATAATATAAAGAAAAATTTAACGCGGGTACAACAGGAATATAAAGAATTGGCGCAAAGCGTCGAACCTCCGAGGCCCATACTCAAAAACTTCATTCGTGCGTTTATAGCTGGCGGGGCCATTTGTTTGGTTGGACAAGCCATCCAGGAAATGTTTGTGCATTGGGGCGGCTTTGATGAGAAAAAAGCTGGAGACCCTACCGTGGCGGTTATGATACTCCTTTCTGTCATTCTGACCAGCATGGGGGTGTACGATAAGTTTGCCCAATGGGCTGGTGCGGGTTCCGCAGTGCCTGTGACGGGATTTGCGAATTCGATGGCATCCGCTGCGATTGAACATCAGAGTGAAGGTATGGTGCTCGGTGTTGGCGGTAAAATGTTTAAACTGGCTGGACCGGTTATTGTATTTGGTACAGTCGCCGCCTTTGCGGTAGGAATTGTACATTTGCTGATCAAAGGCGGGGGAGGCTCTTAATATGTTAAAGGGACACCAGAGTTGGCTATTTGAGAACAAGCCGTTCATCCGATCAACAGCAACGGTAGTGGGTCCATTTGAAGGAAGAGGCCCGCTGGCCAAAGATTTTGACATTGTCCATGGAGAATCCATGATGGGACAAAAGAGCTGGGAGAAAGCAGAAAAGGCATTGATTGAAGAAGCGGCAAAACTGGCTATTGAAAATGCGGGGTTGACAAAGGAACAAGTCCAGTTTTACATAGGAGGGGATTTGATGAATCAAATCATTAGCAGCAGTTTTGCCGCGCGAACATTATCGATCCCTTACCTCGGTGTGTTTGGCGCTTGTTCAACCTCGATGGAAAGTCTGGCATTAGCAGCTAACCTTGTAAATTCCGGTTCGGCGAAATTTGTATTGGCGGGGACATGCAGCCATGATTCCGGTGCGGAGAAACAGTTCCGATATCCGACCGAGTACGGTTCGCAAAAACCGCCAACCGCCCAATATACGGTAACCGGGGCCGGTGCTGCCATCGTATCCATGGAAGGTGACGGACCGGTTGTTACATCTGCCACCATTGGCCGGGTTATCGATATGGGCATTAAAGATCCGTTTAATATGGGCGCAGCGATGGCTCCTGCAGCGGTAGACACCATTGAGGCGCATGTTCGAGATTTGGGAATTGAACCGGGTTATTACGATTTGATCGTTACCGGCGATCTTGCGAAAGTCGGATATGAAATCGCCTGTAAATTGTTTAAGAAACATAACTTTCCCATCGAGCAAACCGAATATTCCGATTGCGGGATGATGATTTACGATTATGAAACCCAAATGGTTCAAGCCGGAGCAAGCGGCTGCGGTTGTTCGGCAGTTGTTACCTATGGACATTTGCTAAATCGGATGCGAAGAGGTGAACTGAAACGAATCCTCGTTGTCGCTACGGGGGCGCTGCTATCCCCGATTTCATTTCAACAAGGGGAAAGCATTCCTTGTATCGCTCATGCCGTATCCATAGAGGCAGGGAGGGAGATATTATGATTTTTCTTTGGGCTTTTTTGGTGGGAGGTGCAATCTGTGTTTTCGGACAATTTTGTTTTGATGTCTTGAAACTTACACCGGCCCACACCATGACCCTGCTTGTTGTATTGGGCGCGATTGTCGACGGAATTGGATGGTATGATCCGCTGATTGAATTTGCCGGGGCAGGAGCATCGGTCCCGATTACAAGCTTTGGTAACGCTCTTGTCCATGGTGCGCTTCAAGAACTAAAGAGCAATGGCTGGATTGGGATCATCACCGGAATTTTCGAAGTGACCAGTGCCGGAATATCCGCAGCGATTATTTTTTCGTTTCTCGCTGCATTGTTCGTAAAACCCAAAGGATAATACGGGGCCCAATCCGAATTTCGTTGGCTAAAATACACTGTAACGGTCGGTCAGGGCGATCCCTAACCGGCCGGTTTTGATTATGAGAAACATTTACTTGTTCCAATCTGTACGGAATGTCCCCATCGATAATCTCAAAGGTTACGTTGACCAAGCTATAAAAGCCATATACTGTCAGACGCTATTTATTTCGGTTCCTATATTCTCCATCACTTCTTTGGTTCGCTCCATTAAACTCGGCTCGGTTGGAACATTTTCACTTGCCTTTCCATCCAAGATTATTGGAGATTTGTTACTTGTCGTTTTGATTCGCTGTTTAAATTGTGATTTAAGTTCGCTTTTTTCCATACTTTCTCCTTTTCATTCGCCATTTTCAGAATATGCAACTGATATTATTCCGATTTTCATATCCTTTATGCATCATAGGAGTCAGGTCCCCAAAAGGCTGTGTTTCCGCCTGCATATAGACAACCAACCCGATAAAATGACCGGAAACCGGGCGGATGCCGTTGTCGCTTCTATGCGCCTGCCATAGACTAATGCTGTAAGTTCAACTTTACCTAACCCAAGGAGGAATGTTTTCAAATGCAGTTTATCAAACAGGAAATGCCCATGTATACGCATGACCACGCCGCTTATGTCAGGCAAATGTACGACTGGCACGTGAAAATGGCTCAGTATCAAGACCAATTGCGTGCCTTTCATCTGGAAAGAGCGAAACAATTTCAAAAGATGGCCGAAGAAAGAGCGAAAACATCAGAAATACCCAGCGGCACCAGCGCCGCTTAAAGGCGAACCGACATGGGGCGATGTGATGAATTGGAAGCATTCCGAATCAAAATCTGGGACCGTTATTTAACCCTTCGTTCCCAATATGGAACCCGGATGCCCTTGTCTTTCGACCAGTTCTGGTATGACTTTTTGGCCAGGCACATGATATCCGACTGTGGCGTTGAGCAAGTATATGAGGACTTCTGCAACAACTGGGAGAATCAGTGCGTGAAAAATGTTTGCGATTCGAGCCATAGGTAGAATGCCGGTAGTTTTTTTAACGAACCGATTCATACTTCGTTTTGTCCCAAGGAGGTGGCGGCCATGACAGAGGAGCAAACGGCGAAGAGCGAGGAAATGCTGCAAACCGCATTCCGATTAAACAAATGTCCGACTTGCTCCGTGCGTTAGTTGGAAAATTCATTGTATCATTCGAAGACAACTTATCCTGCGAAATAGGACCACCAAAAGGCCGGCTGTTGCCCAAAATGGGCAGCTCCGGCCTTTGATATTTGTATGCAGGGGACAAGGGTAGATGGGATCGAATCCAAGCGGAACTTTCACGATGCGGATTACTGCTTGGCGGAATAGGATGATTCGTTTCTGGATAACTTAAATGCTGTTTGCATAAATTTGGAAAGGCGGATGCCTGCATGTCACGAACATTCAGTACAAGCGTTGAAAACCGGACTACCTCTGCCCCAAGACAACCGAATCGATGTAAAAATTGCATCTGGGGCAACTGGGATGGGTTGAAACAATTTTGTTCGAAACCTGTCTGCTTTAAGAAACAACCAATATAAGAGAAAGACGCCATCAATGGACAAGTGAGATGAATATCCATTGCTTTACGAATTTTTTTCGCACGAAAAATTTTATGTGTGGCGTCTGGAACCGGATCAACTGATCCATTATACCGGCGTTGTTATGCTGGACACCTTTTGCATTTATCCTTTGACTGCTTTTCTCTACCTGACTCGTTTTCCGGAAGTCGAATGGAAGGCTGCGGTTCACATTGCAAAATGGGTGCTGATCTATATCGGTGTAGAATGGGTTGGATATCGCCTCGGTTATATTACCTACTCCCGCGGCTGGAATTGCTGGTGGTCGCTTTTCTTGATGTACACATGTTTCTGATGCTTCACTTTCATCAAAAACGGGTTTGGAGCATCCCGATGACGATACTGTCCATCTTCTTTTACTTGATCATGTTCGGTTATCTGTAAAGAATTCATGCCCAGTGACTGGCATTTTTGCAGAGGACGCATATAATGACGTGATCCAACTTTGAGGAGTGATGAATCATGTCCGTTGCGGCTCAAACAAGTACAAAGAGTTTACCTCCCTTTTCCATATGGGGAGTTCATGCATCTGTCGCCGGAAGACCGGTTGTGTGGGGCAAGCTCGTGATGCGTGTTTTGCCGGACCAACAAATTCAAGGCACCATCCAATTTCGCGGAACGTCGATTCCGATTGAAGGAAGCTGGAATGAAAGCGCGCAGCAGATCATGTTTCATTCCCCCTACGCCGCCTACTCCGGCCATTTAACCATCTATGACGATGTCCAGATTCAACTTCGGCATCTGGTTCTCACCGGACGTCTGCAAATGCTCCCCCCCTCTTTACAGGCGGGCGAATATGGAACCTGGGTAGCGACAACTGATATAAGCTTGGCGGGGTATAGCGGCTATGTCCCACCGCAACCGCCTTCAACTTCGTTGCCGCCGGTTGGCGTATTTGTTACGTCGAATATACTGTATGGAAACTCGCGAATATAAAGCAGGCACATATCGGATGAAAAACGATCGGTATCCGGATAACGGAAAGGGGTGGCATCGGTGGACGAAAATCAGATTCATCATGCAATCCAACAAGCCTATCAATTGATTGTTGAAGCACACCGCAACATGACTGACATTTGGCGCACTCACGTACTGTTTACGCGGCAATGGTGGTTTGGAGTAGGTTTATCGATATGCCCCTGGCTATTTTGGATCGGATTTCGGGATAAGAGAGCTACGGGACAGTTTCTCCTATCCGGGTTTACGATGATTATCGTGTCATCGTGGCTGGACCAGCTTGGGATTGCCATGGGACTCTAGCATTATCACTGGGAAGTCATACCGTTCATGCCGGCCAATTTTCCATGGAATTTTTCACTTGTTCCCGTCACGGTTATGTTCTTACACCAGTACAAGTCTGGCATACATCCGTTGTTCAAAGCTCTCCTATTTGGGGGATTTTCCGCTTTTGTGGCCGAGCCGGTCTCACAAATGGCCGATTTATACCACCCCGTTCACTGGAAACATACCTATTCGTTTCCTATCTATGTTGGGCTGTACTTGCTGGCTTCAAGCATTGCCAAGAAGGGCATAGATTGCGGTAAGTCTTTTCAGGAAGACTCTAACCCCTGACAATAGCCAATCATCAAATTTTACCATTCATTATTTTTCTGACGGGTTGACATATTAAATATGGATGCCATTTCAGGAGGTGATCAACATGACGGTAGCTTCTCAAGTGAAAACAGCAGTAGCTTCATTAAAAAGCGCACAGGCCAGCTTTGAACAGTTTGCGTTAAATACACAAAACCAGCAGGCCAAAACCACGTTCACAAATGCAGCGCAACAGACACAAAACATTATTGACCAGGTCACTCCACGGTTACAACAAATTGAACAGGAAGAACCGCAGTATAAAGGTTTCTAAAAAAGGCCATGCCGATCTCTTCTCGGCATGGCTGCCCCTTTATTCCCTCGTAGATGACTGGATTGGGAGGTTGATTTTCTTGGCATGGATAGCAGGATTATGGCTAGTAAATACGGCACTGTTGATCATTATTGCGGTTCGGGAGGTGCGCCGCCCCGCCAAAGCGTTGACTTGGATATCAGTCGGACTTGTATTACCGATTATCGGATTCGTTTGTTACCTGTTCGTAACGAATCCTGTGCAAATGCGGCGGGACAAGCTCGTTTCTTCGCACAATAACCCGATAGCGTTGCCTCCAGCATGTGGTGACTCCGCTTTTGTTATCGCTCGGGCTTTGCAACCTTTGTCTGTCAGTGGCCTTCGAACCGGTTACGTCCAAATCCTCACGAACGGGATGGAAACCTACGGAAAACTCCTTCAATCAATTCAGGCCGCACAAAAGACAATCGATCTGGAATATTACATATACCGGAATGACCATATCGGTAAACGTATCACAGATGTGCTGATTGACCGGGCTTTATCCGGTGTGAACATTCGTTTTATAAGGGATGGCTGGGGAAGCCGGTCGTTTCCCAAACATGCGGTTCGCCGGATGATGGAAGCAGGCATTGAATGCAGGACCATCTTTCCCTTGCGATTCCCCTGGGTACTATCCAACTTGACATACCGGGATCATTGCAAGATCGTCATCGTCGACGGAAAGGAAGCCTTCATGGGAGGAATCAACGTTGGGGACGAGTATACCGGAATGAAGCCGGATGTCGATTTTTGGCGCGACACTCATATGCGGTTAACCGGCGAAACAGCGGATGATGTGAAAGCCGTTTTTGAGGCTCACTGGAAAATGGCGTCACCGGACATGCTCCATTCAACGAGAAAGGCAAAATTTCTCCCTGAATCGGCTCAACTTTCTGACGATAAAGCCATTCATCCATTTCCATCCGGCAAAACAGAACGAGGATACGGATGGGAATGGGGATCGGAGCTGGGAACGATGGAAGGCACCCACATGGGAAAAGCTTCCCCATCCAAGGATTCGCATAACGTCTATATACAGATATTCGAAGGCAATCCCGGGCTGCCTACTCCGGTCATTCGGGAAATGCATTTCATCTGCCTGACGCAGGCGACCCGAACCATCGACGTGACCAACCCTTATTTTATACCCGATGCGGATATCATTATGGCCATCAAAACAGCCGCGGCGCGTGGCGTTCGAGTGAGATTACTGGTGCCGCGCCAAGTGATTCCTAAAGTTGCAGGAGGTGCAAGCCGTACGTATTATGGCGAACTCGTGGAAGCAGGGATCAATGTGTTTCAGTACAACAAAGGGGTATTGCACGCCAAAGTCATGATTATCGATGGCGAGATTGCCGAAGTGGGTTCTTCCAACTACGATCTCCGTAGTTACCGTTTAAACTACGAAGTGTGTGCAGTGATGTATCATTCTGATGTGGCCCGGGAGCTTACGGAACAATTCGAACGGGATCTCGCCGAGGCTACTCCATATCGTTTGGAAGATCATATGCATCGTACTTCTTCCGAGCGCATGCTTGATCAAGCAGCGCGTTTGTTATCTCCTTTGTTATAAATCTCAAAAATTACATGGAATTGAATCGAAGTCCAATTTACACATGTATATGGCGAAAGGGGAGAAGGCTTCCAACGAATACAAGTAATATCGGATTTGGGCAACAGTCTATGGTGCAAATATCACGCCCGGCATATAGTGTAGAAAAAAAGGAGCTGCATCATAGATGATCATGATGAAACCGATTGAAGTTGAAGGTCATCAGGTTATAAGTATCGAGGTCGCCCTGCCCAAAACAACACTTCTGGCCATCACAACCGATCACGGATATATCATGTGCGGAGCGCTTGATATTCGTTTGTTAAATGAGAAATTAAACGATCGCCGCATTGTGGCAGGACGCGCAACCGGGGTACGAACAATAGAGCAATTGCTGGATGCCCCACTCGATATGGTGACCACAGAGGCGGAATTACGCGGAATTTGCCCTGGGATGAAAGGAGCAGATGCGCTTTTAAAGATGGTAAACGAGGTTAGTTAATTTTAAATCCATACTTAAGGTGAAGTGCACCCCTTAGAATAGACATTGGATTA
>NZ_KE952890.1:7117-23538 GCF_000466385.1 Aneurinibacillus aneurinilyticus ATCC 12856 | reverse complement strand
GATTCATTGTGTCCAATCTATTGACAGAGGTTCAAAGTATTGTAATAAAAAAGTTAGCTGTATGGAGGTCTAACAGATATGGAACAAAAAATTGAAAGATATATAGACAATGCTCTTGACAATATTGCTCCTCAACTTTCCTGTTTAGTATTATTTTAGGTATCATACTCATTTTTTCAGGAATTACTTTAATTGTGAAAAAATCTTCAACAAGGAATTTGAGAACAGTTGAATGGATGTGCGTTGGAGTCGGTGCAGTAGCAATTGTAAGTAGTTTAGTGCAGATATGATTTTGGGGTTGGTTTCGTTAGAATAGTCAAGGAGTGATTTTCAACAATCTGGCGCGTTTATTAGGTACGCGTCTTTTGTGCTTTTCTTTGCTGTCATGAAAAATCACCTTTTTAAACACCAATAAAATCAACGTTTTGAATGTAACATATTTTTAAATAGCTTAAGTATATCACTAATTTCTTTAAAGTCCAGTATTTACCGCAAAATGAATGTAACATTTTAGGTATTAAGTTATATTTAGGGAAATAAAAAAGACTAACGTCTATTGACGTCAGTCACTTATCTTCAATCGAAGAAGTCTTTTTTCAAAGGTATTTGTAATTTTGAATTTAAGACTTTACCTTGAAATTGTGGAAAACGTTTAAAAAAGTCTTCTCCTGTTGTTAAAAAGAAGTGTGTTATTCTTACCATACCTTCAATTATTTCTGCAAAAAATATGGCGTATCTAACGTCACAATGTCGAATTTGTCTTCCGTTGATAGCGGGAATATCCAAAACATCTTTACTATCAGGACTAAATAAACCAAGATCAATTGTAGGAGATGTTTGAAGTTTTACCTCTAATAGTTGATGTTTTACATCAGGAAATCTTCCATCATCTTTATAATTTGAATAGCCAAGATGTTGGCAAACAAGTCGGTGAAGTTCAGCACCTCTATTTCTTTCTTGATCCGATCCTAAGTCGGGGAACGATTTGCCGACAATAGCTTTTAACTTTTCAAAGATTGTTTCGATTGATAATAAAGTTTCTGCTGTTGGATAATCAGTAGGATTAGTCGTATAATATGGGGTTTTTGCCTCGGCCACCATTACTGAATCTAAATTTTGAGTATTATTTTCAGAAACAAGTTCAGCCATTTCGTTTCTAAGAATAAGCCTCGCCTGATATTTTTGAGTTAATGTGCCTGTGTTGTCAAGGGACGCTAACATATCTCCTGAAACTACCTTGACTTTTGTAATAATGTTTTCAGTGGAAACCCTAATTAAAACATAACGACGAGAAGATGAAATTTCCTCATTCCAAATTTGAAGATTGTTTGATTTTTGAGTATAAGTGTCAAAATTTTGACCTAGAAATCTTGGCTTTGTTTTCTTAAAAGAAGGTGGAACTGGATAACCTAAAACTTCACAAATTTTTGTTTTTACTACTTTGGAACGAGTTCTTATTGGTAGTGATCCTAATTCTAAACCACAAAGTTCTTCATTAAGTAGTAATTCCAACTCTTTAGAAGGAATCCATAAGTCAGGGTCTCCAATTGGTATTTCATTATAAATACTTAGACCACTTTTAGAAATATTTTTTGTTAATCTTTGGGCGTTTTCTAATATTGCATTATATTGGTTTTCAATCCGCATTATTGTTTTTTCCTTTCTGCTTTTTTTCTTGTTGGGGAAATAGGTCAGTAATCTGAACACCTAGTGCTTCTGCGATTTTTTTTTAAGTTCAAAATGGAAATGTTTCTTTCCCCTCGTTCCACAGCACCGATATATGTACGGTGTAATTGTGAATTAAAAGATAAAGTTTCCTGTGACCAACCTTTTTGTTCTCGTGAAAATCTAATTTTTTGCCCTATTTGTAAAAGGAAATCTTTATTTGAATTTTTTTTAGCTTTCATACTAAAATCTTCCTTTAGTGATGACTTTGTGTCGACAGACTATAAGTAGCATTTTCTGTAGGAGGAAATTTATGTATTGATTTCAAAAGCCCTTAAAACTGTGGTACAATTCCCCTAGTGTACAAGCACTTAGGAGGTTAATAATGGAATTAACAATAGAAGAAATGTTAATTAAACAAAAGGAAACAGGGGCACATTATACACCCACAGATTTAGGAGATATAATTGCTAAAAGACTAATAAATGAACTTAAAAAAAGTGGAATATCAGGAACTAAAAAAATTAGAGGTCTAGATCCTTCATGTGGGGACGGAGAATTATTACTTTCTTTAAATCGAATCGCAAAATTTAATAACATTGATAATATTGAACTTATTGGGATAGATGAAGATAAGGAAGCAATTAAAGAGGCTGATTTTAGACTGAATGAAATGGGGATAAATGACGCTAAATTAACTGCTGGTGATTTTTTAGATATGGTAGATTTGGAAGGTAATCTTTCCTTATTTGATGACGACCTTTCTAAAATTGAACCTGTGGATTTAATTATTGCTAATCCCCCCTATGTAAGAACACAAGTTTTAGGTGCTGATAGGGCACAAAAATTAGCAAAATTATTTAATTTAAAGGGTAGAGTAGATTTATACCATGCCTTTTTAGTAGCTATGACTTTACAATTAAAACCTGGCGGTCTTATAGGGGTAATTACCTCGAATAAATATTTAGCAAATAGTAGTGGGGAATCAATAAGACAATTCTTAGCTGAAAATTACGATATTATTGAAATAATGGATTTAGGAGATACAAAATTATTTAGTGCAGCTGTTCTTCCAGCAATATTTTTCGGAAGAAAAAAAGTAAATAAGGGTATTCGTCAAACTGCCCCAGCAAATTTTTATAAAATTTATGAAGAAACTGATCCAAGTAAGACTGAGGTTTCAATAAAATTTGAAACATTATTCGGGTTATTAGAATCATCAAATACAGGCGTTTTCAATGTAGATGAAAAATTTTATTCTGTTTCCTGTGGAAAATTGATAGTACCTGATAGTTTTAAAGAACCTTGGGTTATGGCAACAGATGAAGAATATAACTGGATTACTAATATCAATAATAATTCCTATTGCACTATTCAAGATTTATGTGATGTTAAGGTTGGAATTAAGACAACTGCTGATAAGGTTTTTATCAAATCGACTTGGGAAGAACTTCCTGATGAAATAAAACCAGAGGTTGAAGTTTTAAAACCTTTAATATCAACAGACCATGCTTCAAAATGGCGTCCATTAGAAAGAATACCGAACCAAAAAATTTTATATACACATGAAAATGTAAATGGCAAGAAAAAAGCTATTGATTTTACCCAATATCCACATGCACTTGCTTATCTTGAAACACATAGAGAAACATTAGAGGGAAGAAAATATGTAATAAAAGCAAAAAGAAATTGGTATGAAATTTGGGTTCCACAAAACCCAGATCATTGGGCATTACCTAAGATAGTTTTTCCAGACATAAGCCCCGAACCCAAATTCTTTTATGAAGATGAAGGGTGTTGTATTGACGGTAATTGTTACTGGATTATTCCAAAAGAAGAAAATAATAATGATATCCTCTTTTTAATTTTAGGAATATCAAACACTAAGTATATGACTAATTACCACGATATTGCATTTAATAATAAACTATATGCTGGTAGAAGACGTTATTTAACTCAGTACGTTAGTAAGTATCCGTTGCCAAATCCTGAAGCGAATTATTCACAAGAAATAATTGATCTTGTCAGGGAATTAGTGTTCCAAAATCCTAATGATGAAAGAAAAATTGAAATAGAAAACCAAATAGAAAATCTTACTGCATTAGCGTTCGGAGTTGAACGTTTATAAAAATCTTTTGTGACCGCCCTTAAAAAGGCGGTTTATTTTATTTTTTAAAGCATTCATCCTAATAAAAGTTAAATAAGAAAAATTTAATAGAATCAATCAAAAACCGGTTTAACCCCTCAATTGTTGAGTTAGACTCCCTTATTCTCGTTTTTTCTCAATCTCTCATTTTCTTCAACAGTTGGTAGGGTAGGCAGATAAAGGTCTAGCGTCAAGGAATTTGCTTGACCCCGGACCTTTATCTGCCTTTGGGTCACCTAGGTCGAAGAAAAGCAATCTGTGCTCATCGTTAGCCTCGCTATACTTTTACGACAAATGGTTTTACTTGTTGCTGCGCTAATGCCTGTCTAAATTCTACAGGTGACAGGTCATATAAACTCCCGTGAATACGGCGTTCGTTGTAGAAAAGCAGATAGTTTGTCACGGTTTTATAGGCGTGTCGGTAGCTTTCAAATTCGTGCCTTTCCAGACACTCCTTCTCCAAAATGCTATGAAAAGCTTCAATGTGAGCGTTTTTGTTAGGTGTTTTCGGTGGAATTCGCTCATGTTCCACCTGAAATGTTTCGCACAACGATTCAAAGATATGGCTAATAAACTGTGGACCGTTATCTGTTCGGATTACAGGACGCTCTTGATGCTCAAATTAAAGCCCGTTGAAGGACTTGGGAAGCGTGTTTTCCTTCACAATTAAGCCTGATATGGTAATCGATGACAGATCGATCATAAACATCTATGAGGGATAACAAGAAGAAGAATCGCTGTTCTCCGGCAATGAACCCATCCTTCACGTCCATTTCCCATAGCTGATTCGAATCCATGATCTCCCGATTGTTCGCAAGCTTGCGAGGGTATTTTCGCTGTTTTTCCCGTTGCGGGTATAACAGGTTCTCTTCCTTCATCAGGCGGTACACTTTCTTTTTGTTGATTTGCAGGCCATGGTCTCGACGCAGACAAACGGTTATTTTCCGGTATCCATATGCGGCTTCTTCGTCCACCAGATACTCATGAATCCACTCTTTGATCTGTTCATCTGCCACGGGTTGTCCATCTGTTTTCATGGAGAAACCGGGGGCGGGACGGCCACCGTTATACACTTTGGGCTTCCCTTGACTCTTGCGACGGGCATAGTAGGTTGCTTCCAAAATGCCGACAATTTTCAAGACGGTCTTGATGGCGTAGCCCAGCTGTATCCACTTGTCGGCTATTTCCATTTTGTCCGATACGCTGGGTTTACCTTTTTTACAAGATCACGGAGGATGGCGATTTCGAGATCCTTTTCTCCAAGCAATTTCTTGAGTTTGTCATTTTCGGTTTCCAACTCTCGAAATTCCCCTGGTGATGGTGTATAGCTGGTAACAGCCTTGGCTTCCGGTGAAGCATTTTGCCAATCAGCGTGCTTGGAATTTCGTATCCACCGATATAACAGTTTCACATCAATACCATGACGACGTGCTACCTGTGTGGTATTACCGGCTTCCTTGGCTTCTTGGACCAACTGTTGTTTAAACTCCAGTGAATAGCGTTTACGTTGCATAAAAAATCCCCCCTCTGTTATTCTAATATCAGCTTAACAAGATAAGGGGGTATGACTCAAATCCAATTTTGGGGCTTTAGAGTTTTTATAAGTATCCATTATTCGGGTTACAGTATCAAAAAATGCACTTTTAAATTATGCCCAATACTAAGGAAAGAAAAAATCAACTCTTTTTAACTTTACTGAGCCCAAATACAGAAAGGCCAATCAGGAGAAACATAAGAATCTGCATATTTAATTGATATATCAGTTTCTAAACTGCCTCCTATTGCATCGGGCTAAATATCTCCGTGTTCTCGTTTTTTTAGCAGGCGGTAAAGGGACATTTGTTTTCTCATAAAAAACCACGCTAAGTGGTTAGTTTGGTATAGCCCTGAGCAGTTACAAAATCTCTGCCAATACGTTTTAATCAGTACAGACTGTATTCCATTTGAATGTCATACGGCTCTTTTTCAGCTAATCGTTGGTTTATTTCTATTGCATCCACGCACCCTACGGACCTATAGAATGCCACTGTTTCTTCTGCTGAATGGGATGAAATGTATAGTTTTTCTGCCCCCCATTTCTTTCCTTGTTCTGCACATTGTGCAAACAGGTTCTTTCCTATTCCATAGCCTCTAAACTCATACGATGTATAGAATTCTGCTATATTCACATATTGATTACGACTTCCAAAAAAGGCGTACGGTAGTGTTGCAAAAGCAATGACATTATTTTGATAAAGAGCTACAAATACACAGCCCCCCTCTCGAATACATTCAGCAAAATGACCCATGATTAATGCATCTTTTTCTCTTTTATCCATTTCTTCGGTAAAAGGATGCTCAATCAGCACCTTCTTATTTTCAATGATTCTCCACACTTTTTTCACTTCTTGAAAACGATTAAAATAATCTAACAATCCTTCTCTAACATCGTCGATGATTAATTGTTTGTATCGGATATCATGATTTATATTCATTTTCTGATCATATGACATACGTTTCCAACTCCTTCATCAATTCAAAAATAAATAAAGACTACGGCTGATACCTAACCATTTACCTTGTCTACTTTATCTAGACGATATGTCATCAAAGCAGGAGGCACAAATTTTCTTTCCTTTATATTCGGTGACGTCTGATACAGAATTGCAGAAGATGCAGGCTGGTTTATACTTGCGCAAGACAATGTACTCCTTGTCTACGAAAATTTCTAAACCGTCTTTTTTAACGATTCCAATTGTTTTCATTTTTTATCTCTTCTCTCCTCTGATAGGGAAGAATTTCCCGCTATTGAATGCGAACCGCTTTCCTGCTTTGTCCTGAACTGTGGAGAATCATTTCAGTTGCTTTGCCAGATTCGTTACGAATGAACTCGACCTGATCAAAGGTAGCCCTTGGGAAAAAACGGGTTTCCGATAAAGGGAGCAGCTCAGTCATTGAAAGCACAGGAAGCTGAAAGAATAGACGAGTCTCTTTTTGTGTAACCTGGATTTCTCCTTCTGGAAAGAGTTGATACGTTCCAATATACTGAGAATAAACGGTTGTATCGATTTCTACCGCTGCTTCTTCCGCTGGAGGAGAGGCAGGAATGGTGTAGGGCCGTTCAAATAAAATATTGTCAATTTCAGCCAGAATCATTTGTTCAAAGGCAGTGTCTTGTTCTATATTATTTAAACAAATTATTGTTTTATCCTCGTCAATATAGCGGATGAAATACGTATGGTAGCCTGGCCAGCCCCCGCTATGACTGACAATTCTTCCTCCTGTTTGATCCTTGGGAAGAAGCCAGCCAAAGCCATAATCAAAGGTTTCCTGGTTATTTAATTTCACCGGGCGAAAAGCTTCTTCCAGCGTGCTTCTCTTCACTAGCTTATCGGTATATAAGGCGCGATCCCAGCGAAGCATGTCGTCTACGTTGGAACTGATTGCACCATCACCCTGAACTCCGTCTAAAAACACAACATAGTCTACACTCGGCACATGATCAGGAAGTTCATACGTATTCGATTCGGCAGCATAAACATGTCCATAAGCATAGTCTTCAATTCTCTCATGCGAATACCGGCGGTTATATACACGAGTATACTGCATTTCCAGAGGTCGGAAAATCTCAGTTTGTAAGAAATCAGCATAGCTCATACGTGATACTCTTTCGATAAGCAAAGCAAGCAGAATATAGGCGGTATTGCCATATTCCCACTGTTCATTCGGTTGAAAACGCACAGGAGGCTGGTCTTCCTTTAGCATGTCTAGTACATCCTTGTTCGTCACAAATTTCGAACGGTCCCATTGCTTCAAGAAGAAGGACATATAATCCGGAAGTCCGGATGTATGTTGTAGCAAATGGCGAATAGTAATTCCAGGGTATGGCAATTCATGTATGTAGTTTTTGACAGGATCATCATAAGAAAGCTTTCCTTGTTCCTGAAGAATCATAATCCCCATTGCTGTAAAAGCTTTAGAAACAGAAGCCAAATCAAAGATCGAGCGGGACGTTAACTTTCGCTCTGTTTTAAAATCGGCTAACCCAAACGCTCCTTTGTAGGTAATTTCCCCTTTTTCCGCAACCAATATCGTTCCGTTAAACTGCTTTTTCTCTGCTAATGTCGAAAATAAATGGTGAAGATTATCTTGTTTTGTTTTCCTGTTGGCGTTCATAAGAATCCCCCTTTCTTTTTCCTTTACGAATAAGCAATCATATCAACCTTGTTTTTTGTAGAATCGATTTTTCAATTTCTTATCATTAATAAACTGAACGGTCGGTCTATGAAAGGATACCACAGTTACTCTCTATAATGGAAGAGTAAATTTTAATTTCCTCCTTTTCGTGGCTACCATTATCCATACATATGTAATACGCTGGGACAAGAGCTTAGCTTAAACGGACATTATTCTAGACCCATAAAATGATGAAGTAAATTTTCTCTCTTTATTCAGTAAAGAGGGTCAAAATGGAGGGCTACGAATGAAAAAATACAAGGAATCGTCGCTGTTTGAGCACCATTGTTTATTATCCATCAATTCGAGTGCTTGTACTTTGTAGACAGTAGGGCAGATTTCACAGCAGTATTTGAACGAGATTCGTCGAAAACTGATTAAGAGAATGACATGAGAATTGTACAGCGATGAGCTTATAGGCGCATAGGTTTACATTTCTGATACAATCGCCATTTTTGAGTGTGAAAATAAGGTGTGATAGGATGAGCACAAGGGAAAAAGCAAGTGAAGGGACCGTTCCGGTGGAGCGGTTTTTTCTGTTTTAAAAAATATTTATCATACAGAGATCGTTTAAATAGGGTGGAAATAAACGAATAATCAAAAGAAATCAAAGGTGATTTGTGTATCTTAATGGATTGAAATACAAATAGGAAAGTGAATTCAAGGCTTCGTACATTATTTCATAAAAAATTTTAAAAAGCGAGAAAGATATTCTAAATCTATACGTTATAGCTAATGAACAAGTAAAAGGTAAAGGCTGTACAGCATCACTTTTGGAGAGGAGGACAAACATGTCTAGCGATCAGGAGCTGATTGAACTCGTTTTACAAGGAAATAAACAGGCGTACAGTCAGATTGTAGACCGATACAAAGGAAAGATGTACTTCTTTTTGTACGGAATGATAGGTCGACCACAAGATGCGCAGGATTTAGCGCAAGAAGTATTTATTAAAGCATACTTCCACATACATAGCTATAAACCTGATTACAGCTTTTCGTCCTGGCTATACCGTATTGCAACCAATCACTGTCTGGATGAACTGCGAAAACAAAAACGTGTCCAATGTATCCGTCAGGAAAACGGGAGTCATGAGGAGAATTCATTCGCCCATCATAGAACACCGGAATCCATTTATTTGGAAAAAGAACGAAATGCTGTTTTACATAAATATATTATGGAGCTTGATGAAAGCTATCGAGCGGTGCTTGTACTTCGTTATATTGAACATCTTAGCTATAAGGAAATCAGCCACATTCTTGATGTACCAGTAACTACGGTACAAATGCGCCTTTACCGGGCACATAAAAAATTGCGTAAACTCCTGAAAATTACCGAAAAGGGAGGGACAGACCATGAACTGTGTGAAATCTAAGCAATTAGAAAAATACTTCGAGGAACAGCTAACACCGTTAGAAAGCAGACAGTTGGAGGAGCATGTTGCAGGGTGTAGCTATTGTAGAGATCTGCTTCACATGAAGCTTGAGGATTTGCAGGAATTCGAAGTTGTACTGAATGAAATCTCCCCCTTACCGAATGCCTTTACTTATGAAATTGAAAGTAAAATAAAGGCAAGAGAAGTAGACGATTTGGAAAACCGTAGAAAAAAGAAAGGGTTACATATTGTAAAAAAATTAACCCTTGCTGCAGCAGGACTCGCAGCAGCCATTTCTTTAGGGGTTTTTGTTTCTCCAACATTTGCAAGCTATGTAAACAGCTTGTTTAACATTGAGAAATATGGCTATGAAGGTGCCAAAATTGCCGCCGAAAAGGGGTTTTCGCAGAAGCTTGATATGAAAGTCGTGGACAAAGGCATCACGATTGAAGCAAAAGAAATCCTCGTTGATTCTCTTGCCCTTGCAGTAATTGTCGATGCCAAAGATCAAAATGGTAAAAAAATACCTCCTGATGACCTTTTACAAGGTGTACAAAAATCAATCCTTACAGACAAATCAGAAAAAAAACAGTTTGAACGTACAGAGCCTGATGACTCTGACTGGTACTGTACACAGTATGGTGATTATATCATCTTAACACGTGATATGCAGGGTATTTTTACGGAGCAGAATCCCATGCCTGCCGAGATGCTTGTTCACCTTACCTTCAATAAAATCGGTAATACAGAAGGAAAATGGCAGCTTAAAATCCCGGTGGATATGACGAAAGCAAATGTGGCTACCAAGCAAATTTCCGTTAATGAAAAATACACATCACCACAGGGAGTGTCCCTTAATCTCAAGGATATAGAAATTCTTCCTAGCGCAACGCTCGTATCAGTTGAAGCGAAACAAACAAAAGAGTTAGAGGAGAAAATACAAAGCATTTCCAAGGAAAAGGGATTTCGTGATGATTTCAACGATTTTAAGAAAGGTGACGATCTTACGCCTTTCCATGCTGCTGATGCTTTGAAAAACACTGGATTTGCCTATCAACTCCTTGATGAACGGGGCACTGTTATCGCCGGTCGGGATGATTTTGGTGTACCTAAAGCGATAAGTATAGATACAGGAAGTATGCAGGGTGGTTACTCACAAAATAACTATACATTTAGGAATTCGTTTTTGCCGATTCGAGATACAAAGAAGCTTACATTTAAACTGCATGCGATCTATACGAATGAAGCGACAAATTTCCAGGCCAGGTTAAATCTATCCAATCTTAGCAGGAAACCATTCACTAAGAAGGATGCATTCGGAAACACATTCACATTCAAAGGGTTCAAATTAAAAGAATGGGAATTGAACAATGTAGATGCCTCCATAAAAGAAGAAATTAAAGTTAAAGGTGGGCTCATTACGTATGAGGCAACATTAGCCAGGGATATTATGAGTACCGATGTCTGGTCGGCAAAGGACGAAACAGGAAAAGTACATGAGGTATATTCAGGTGGCTACCTGGTGGCTCATGGTGACAAGGATCAAACACTGGTAACCAAAACAACGAAAGACGAAAAGGGCCTTGTACACATCGAAGGAGTAATGGCTATTGAAGACATAGAACATCAGCCGAAGGAACTTACCCTGAGCTATCATACTGTAAAAAAACAGCACCGGGATGTTGATTGGAAGGTGGACATTCCTCTGGACAAATAAAGGAGAGCCGCCCCTGTTTGTTCTATGTAAGAGTCACCCCCAAAACGAAAAAATAAACTTCCTTGTTACAAGAAAGCCTAACAATTTCGTTCTAGGGGTGCAATGAAATTTTAACTTAATAGGCATGGGAGTTAAGCTACAAAGATCAGTCACCTGAATAGAAGGAGTGGGATGCAAGAAGGACAGTAGAAAGCGAAATGGGTTACGACATATATGAGCTTTCATCTAAAAAATGGATAAACGTTGCACCATATTATTTGTGTAAATCAATTATTGGAGGGAAATAAATGGAGTCGATCCAAGCAAGAGTTCGTTCAATGATTCAAGAACATATGGAAAAAAATCAATCCGTAGGCATAAGTGTTGCGGTCGTACAAAACGAAAATACCATACTTTCCGAAGGCTTTGGTAACGCTCAAATTCACGAATATACAATTCCTATGACAGCCGATACACTTATGAATCTTCAAAGTGTCTCAAAAATAATACTCGCTATCTCCATTATGCAATTAGTGGAAAAGGGAGAAATTCAGTTAGATGCTCCTGTAGTGAAATACGTACCGTACTTCCAAACAAAAAACAAAGAAATCTCAAATGAAATAACCATTAAACATCTATTAACCCACACCACAGGATTTCCGCAAAACATTGGCATCACACATATGATAGCTCCCAATGCAAAAGCAATTTTTTCGGATACACCTGATGAATACGAGGAAGCATTATCTTACTATGGTTTAACGGAAGAAGAAGTATTAAGGATAAGAAATCGTGAGGATATAACAAAATGGTTCGCTGCATTCGAACTAACAAGGAAACCGGGAGGGGAGTGGGAGTACTTTACTGCGGGATATACACTATTAGCTGATGTATTAGAAAAAGTAACAAAGATGAAGTGGGAAGCGTACATTCAAAAATACATTTTTGAGCCTTTGGAAATGAATGACACGACAACGTATATGAAAGAGTATATAAACAGTAACCAAAAAGCACAGTATTATTTACTGGAGGGACTAAAACAAACCCCTCTTCCACTAAATCAACTAGCGGCACCTAGTGGATTTGTTTATTCTACAGCGAATGATATGGCGAAATTTATGAGTTGCCTAATAGACGGTCAATCTCGTACGCTACTTGACTCATCTTACCTGAAAGAAATGATGAAGCCGCACGTACGAGTATGTTCTGAATGGGAGAGAGAAGGGAATCCGACGTACTATGGGTATGGTTTTTTTGTAGAAGAATTCCAAGGGACTACGCTAGTAGAGCATGATGGCTCTCAACTTGGAGTAAGAGCGATTATTTCTATGGTTCCTTCTGCCAGAATTGCTGTAGCAGTCTTGATGAATTGTGATGACAAGCATTATTATCAGTTAGCTAGAAATATATTACGGCTGCTGCTTGACGATAAAAAAGAGAAATAAAAGGCGATTTGCGTATCTTGTGATGGATTGAAACATAAATAGGATGCAATCCAGAAAAGCGCAAATGAGAAAGTGAATTCAAGGCTTCGTACATTATTTCATAAAAAATTTTAAAAAACGAGAAAGAAATCCTGAAATTGTACGTTATAGCTAATGAATAGGCAAAAAAGAAGAAGGTACATAACATCCTTTTTGGAGGGGATAAACATCAAGAGTGGATTAAGCTAGTTTTAAGTATAAACACACCTGTTGATTATCCACTCTGGACCATACTGGATATGTTGGCAGACTCAATTTTGGACACAGAGAACCAAGAGTGCAAAAATAAAACAAACGCATTCTACATCGAACTCCAATCCATTCAGCTTACTCGTGAATAGGGGGAATCGGTGACACAAACTGCCTAGGAATTGGGGCTGAGTGAGAATTGAAAGAACAAGAAGGCTCTAAAATTTGGATTGTTGGTGGAGCCGAGATTCTTGACGTACTCTTAAAAGGAAAACTGGTTGATGAGTTTATCATCGCGATAATACCAACGATTTTGGGTAAAGGGATTCCCCTGTTTTAAAGAGAATAATCCGGAATTGAAACTTTTTTTGACAGGGACAAAACGTTTTGGTCAAATTGTTCAGCTTCATTACGTAGTGAAAAATGAGATGAAACCATAAAATGAAATCCCGAAGGTTGAATATTTCGACTGAAGCGGTGTTTTAAATGCGAGTTTGTTATTTCCATTCTCATGCCTTTTATTTTGTGAAAGACTACTCTGCTTGTTGCGCAGAGCAGTTCTAGAAATAGAGGGAGAGACTAATTGGTTTGTTTTTCTTTCGTTTTTTTCTCAAAAATAGGGACACCATAACCGCAATGTATAGAAATGATGAAGCCAAGTATAAACGTGTCGCTATAGCCCGCAAATGATACAGTTAATTGTTCGGTTACATCACTTTTATCGGTGAAATGCGCCAATGGTTCCGACAGAAGAAAGGCTAGCATCTCACATTTATCTCACAGATAATACATGGTTTGACATTATCCCAGGTAGAAGTATGAATGAAGCATGGATGCTCTCAACTCTTCATGTTTCCCGAAGAAAATACGTTTCATGCTGTCTTAATACCGCTACATTCGTTCGTATGTCCATGTATAGGTTCGCCCTCCTTATTATTCCACATCAAACCACTACGAGATATAGTGGAACTATATTACTACGCCATGTAGTAAAATTCAAGGTACGCTCCTCTTGACAACTTACTACAAACTGTAGTAAGTTCATGTTACTACAAGTTGTAGTAAAGGAGTTGTTATGGACGCATAACGACAAGTAAAGAGGTGTACACCCATGAAAAATGTTCAAAAGTTGTCTGATACTGAAATGGAACTCATGGAGGTGATTTGGGAATGTGACCCTCCTGTCACATCGACCGAATTGCTGCGTATTTTCACTCAACGGGGTAAGGTGTGGAAGGCACAAACGATTTCTACCTTCCTATCGAGATTAGTGGACAAAGGCGTGCTAGAAGCTACAAGGCATGGCCGAACGAACAAGTATGTTTCCCGTATATCGCCGAAAGATTACAAACTAGCGGAGGCACAACATGTACTGGACGGGTTATACCAAGGATCGGTTAAAAATTTAATCGCTGCCTTGTATGACGGCGACAAGCTTTCGGACGAAGATATTACAGAGCTGAAGCAATGGTTTTCAGGAAAGTAGGTGCATGCAGTATATGAGTAAACTTCTAGAACTGCTCGTCTCCCTTTCCGTTGCAGGAAGTACCGCTGTAGCCTGTATTCTCCTGTTGCGGCTCATTTCACCAGGCGTCTTCCCTTCGAAATGGCGATATGCGATTGGAAAAATGGCAATAGGGCTATATCTTCTGCCCGTAGCCCTTGTTATGCAATGGCCTTTGCCATTCTTCATTCCGAAGCAAACGACAACCGTACCTATACCTGAATTACCTTCGAGTGTGCATGAAATACAGCCCGGCCTATCCACAGTGGCCATTCCGGAACTGAATCTTTCTGCCGATGTAGCTCTCGTCTTTCTGAGTATTTGGGGAACAGGAGTTTTTGCTTTTGCCATATGGCAGGTTTATTGTTATCGCAGGTTTATAAAAAAATTACAGCAAACCCGTTCGCCTGTGCCGGAGAATAGCGAAGCAGCCAAACAACTAACCATGATGAAGGAAGTTCTCGGCATGCAAGGCAACGTCCGACTTGCTCATAGTTCTGCTGTTCGGAGTCCTATTCTTGTCGGGCTATGGAGACCGACCATTTACCTTCCTATGGAGAATTTAGCAAATGTGGACATAACTATGGTGATTCATCATGAGTTGATTCACTTGAAACGAAAAGACTTATGGGTCAAGGCGATTACCTTGGCAGCAAGTGCCCTGCATTGGTTTAATCCCTTGGTTTACATTCTCCGGAAAGACATTCATACGTGGAGTGAGCTGTCCTGTGACGAAGAAGTCGTGAAGGAGATGTCCTATACCGAGCGAAAACGATACGGTGAAACGCTCCTGAACGTGATGACAGGTTCGAGGGGAATGCCCGCTCGATTTTTCGCTTCCTTATCCAGCGAAGGAAAACAATTGAAAAGGAGATTAACGCTCATGCTTAATGTGAAAAAACTGAAAAAACATACGATAATTATGAGCGCAGCGGCAGTCATTGCTGTTGGAATAATTGGTACATCGACAGCCGCCTGGGCAGCTAAGATAACACCCAAGGTCAATACTGATACTAATCAAACCATTGAAGGTACAGGTGATTCTATACGATATGACGGTGTACAATTCTTGAAATACAGTGCTCTTACGCCTGATGAACAAAAATTCGTAACTGAAAAAGGAATAGGGGGGCTATATGCTCTTGAAGGTCATGAGCGCTTGATGCATTTTACTGAGCTGACACCTGATGAACAAAGGCAGCTCACTAAAGAGGACGGGTATTATTCACCTGAGAGCATTGCGAGAATAAAAGAATCTTCCGTTACAATAACACATCAGGAAGATCCGTCGATTCCTCTAGGAACTTCAATGACAATAAGGAGTGTGACTCCCGAAGAAAGGGCTGTATTTAAGAAAAGGGAAGAGGAAGCAAGAGCAGGGGATCAATAAATACAAGCTCCAATAACATCTTAATCATCACTAACGCTAGCCCATTCAAAATATGCAGACTTTGAATTCTCTTCGTTTCTATGGGTCATAGAGAAAGAATAGCTGGGGGTATTTGTTGCTTATAGCCTGATGGCGATGTGCAGGCCCCCTTTTATTAATGAATAAGGCGCAAACAAGGCATATGTTTATCAACCATGTAGGCTACATTTCCATGATTAACGAAAATAATCGTTCAAGTTTTATATTCTAAAGGGTTAAAAGTAATCGTAAACTTACGAATTAGCATACTTTTTTTGTTATATAATGAAATATATAGTAAAGCATCATCGATAAGTGCAAAGGAGCATTTCTCAAACTACAGACTCCACTTTGATTGTAGGCGTAGATATTGCAAAGCATAACCATGGGGCACGAGCATACGATGATCAAGGACTGGTGCATGTGAAACCTTTTGTCATTTTAAACGTATTTCTTTGTAAATACTTTATGGGGAATGTGGATAATATTGGGGATTATACTAGATTTTTTATTGGCAATTACACCAGATTCGTTGAATCTTGCTACTTATATACCTTTTCTAAAGGTTAATGAAGAAGATATAGGTAGAAATCTAAAGCATTTAAGAAAATATCAATGGTTCCAAAACTATCTTAATGATGAACAGTATAGGGAACTAATCATCCACAATAAAGATGTTCGTCAAGCTATTGGGAAATTCAAAAGCAATAAACTTGAGAAGGATTCCTATAACATGAAGTG
>NZ_KE952890.1:1267-7017 GCF_000466385.1 Aneurinibacillus aneurinilyticus ATCC 12856 | reverse complement strand
CTATAACATGAAGTGCCAAAAAAGATTACACAAAGTGTTACTTAAAAAATTAAAAAATGTTACCTAATAGGAATAAAGCGACCTCTAATTTGGGGTCTTTTTTATCTCCCACCATAAAAATGTGCTGATGTATCAAATCAGATGTATATAGGTTTTGTAGCACCTTCGTTTGCTACTGAGGCTAACACATTATCAGGAAGTAGAATAAGGAGTGGAGTGCTGGGTTTCATGGTGCCGGAATAAACCAGAACTCGTCAATGTTTAGTAATAGACAAAATGTAAAAGAACCTGTTCGGTTTTGCATTGGTTTATTTTCTATTAATAGGTATAAGTGTAACTTCCCTAAATTAGTTAAAAGACTAAAACAAAGCTCGTCCTTTTTGCATACCTTGTACTAAGTTATACAAAGGGGGTTAGTCCGGTAAAATGCCCATTACAAAACAACTTTGCAACCGATTAGCTCGTATTCTTGGTGGCACAGGTATGCATGAAAAGAATCGCTGTGACGTTACAAAAAAACGTAATCTCCGTGTAACAATGCTAGGTAAGCGTTATGAGGTTGAACAGGAATTTGTTTTTGAATCGATGGATAAGAGAGGGAGAACATTAAATACAGGCGAAATCACTGTGTTGCAAAAGGAAGTAAATCGCTTTGTTGGTGCTCTTCGTAGGCGTGGAATTAGAGTTACTGCTATCCATAACCATTGGTTGTTTGAAAAACCACGTCTAATGTATGTTCACTATGAATTTGTAGAGCGCCCTGTTATAGCAGCTAGAAAAATAAAAGAAGCTTTAAGAGAAGCAGGAATCAACTGAGCTATAAATGTTCACTATTTTATGCTTGAATCCCAACTAGCCATCTTATTATTGGATGGCTGTTCCTACCAGTTATTTTACAGGTAGCATTAGCTTAACCGATGGTAAATAGGAACACCTATGAAAGAGGCGTAGCTAACTAGCTGCGCTTTTTTAATAGATAGAAAACAGGGGGAAGTAGGGAAAATTTTGGCGTAACTATTTTAATGTAAGCTTAATGTAAGAATGTAGACAGATGCAGGAAAGTATCCTTCGTTAAAATAAGTAATGATAGGGAAATTTTCTAAAAGAAAGGATGATTAAGAAAGGATACACATGTGGATCCTAATACTCGAAAGTCATATGTAAGTTACACTTGATATTTTGACATAATAACGTGGTTGGAAGGAGGAAATTCGGAAAAAGAAGAGGGTGGATGCGCCCTGCGCTCCAGCAGAAGAGAGGCCAGTGTGTTTTTTCTAACCACTCCCGCCCCCCGCCCTTCCGTCTTTTCTTACCTCTTACCACAACAGTTTGTCGGTTTATCAAACCAGATGTATATAGGTTAGAACGAATGAAGACCCCTCAGAAGAACAAAGAGATATGTAACAAAATTCTGGGGAGGTCTACGGCGCGTGCGATGAAGCGGCAGTGCCGATTCCATATTACAACATCAAGGGAGAGTTCATGATGAGAGCTTTTGAGATACTTCTTCTTCTATCTAGTGCAAATTTGTTAGCTATAAAAGTGTTCTGCAAGAACAATCGAAAACCTCTATTTATTGCCAGCATGATCGGTATGCTGCTGCTAGTCATTCATTTGGTGGTCGAAGGCTACAGAATACAGCTTTTATTTCCATATTGCATCACGCTCGCATTTCTGGTCATCTCGCTCATGGCCTTGTTTCATAAAACCGCTAGTTGGAAAATGCCGCGTTTTTTATCCGTGGTCTTCTTCACGGCAGGAGCGGCGTCGTTGCTCCTAACCGGGGCCCTTATGTATGTTTTTCCGGTATTTCAACTGCCGGAACCGACAGGCAGCCTTAAAGTAGGTACGCAAACCTTTCATTTTGTTGATAAGGGCAGGAACGAAATATTCGGCGGGATACCTGGAGACAAAAGAGAGTTGATGGTTCAAGTATGGTATCCGGCGCAAAATACGAAGGGGAACCCGAAGCCCTTTATCCCCGATGCCGACAAGTTTCTAAAGGAAGAATATATGTCCCAAACTTTTAAAATCCCATCGATATTTATGGATTATATGAAATATATTTCGAGCCATTCCTATGAAAACGCCGAGGTATCCGGTTCCAGCGCGTCTTATCCGCTGCTCATTCTGAATCATGGATATAGCTCTTCGAAAACATACTATACGTCCCAGGCGGAAGATCTCGCGAGCCATGGCTATATTGTCGCCTCCATCGACCATACTTACAGCACGTTCGCTACTGTATTTCCGGATGGACGAACAACGACGATGAAAACAGACGAGGATTTGATCGGCGAAAGACAATACCGTGACAAAGTCGGGAAGGTATGGACGGACGATATCACATTCACCTTAGACCAGTTTGAACGACTCAATTCCGGAAGCATTCCGAGCACGCTTAACGGGAAGATCGATCTTGGCCATATCGGCGTATTCGGTCATTCTTTCGGAGGAGCTGCATCGTACGACGTGGCCTATGATCCCAGAATTACGGCGGGGATTGATCTGGACGGATCGCTTTACCTTTATGATAAAAGGCCTTTGTCGAAGCCATTTATGTTCATTTTTTCGGAAATGGCTTTCGGTCTCTACAATAAAGTTAAAGAAAATTACGTCTATACAAACGAAGAGTTGGAGGCGATGGGGGCCACAAGAGAACAGATAGATGAGGATACCAAGGGAGTCAAACTCCAGCTCGAACATCTTGAACATGTCGCTAAAAATGGTGGACAACTTCTGTATATCGAGGGTACAGAGCATTACAATTTCGGCGAAATGCAATTCCTGTCCCCGCTCTTCCAGCATTTGAATTTGGCCGGCAAAATCAGCCCGGCAAGAGCCACCCTTATTGCAAACGCATATACGCTTGATTTTTTTGATAAATATTTGAAGAACAAAGGTGGAAACTTGCTTAACGGCCCGAGCGACAAGTATCCCGAAGTAAAATTCGTGACTTCGCGGTTTACCGAACAACCTTAAATTGCATCCGGTATCCGATCTCAATGTAGGCAAGCTGTTGAATGGAAAGTCCAAAGAGGGCTGTGGTAGGTTGTCTCCTACCAGCTTGTCACAGTCCTATTAAAATGAAAGAGGGATAGTATGTTATTTCAAAATGGTAAGTTAAAGGTTCGCAAATTAAAAGAAACAGATAAGTATCTTCTAGCAAAATGGCTTTCAGATCCCTCTGTTCTTGAATTTTATGAAGGAAGGGACAATCCTTTTGATGTAGACAAGGTTAATAAAGTTTTTTATGCTTCCGAAGAGGATGAGATTAAATGCATTGTAGAGTTTGAAGGAAACGAAATAGGATACATTCAATTTTATCAATTAGATGATAAAATAAAAAAAGAGTATGGGTATCTTGATGAAAACATTTATGGAACAGACCAATTCATAGGTGAAATAGAGTATTGGAATAAAGGAATTGGAACGTTTCTTGTTACATCCATGGTGAAATATTTAGTTGAGCATAAACAGGCCGACAGAGTCGTTATGGATCCTCAAACAAGAAATACGAGGGCTCTAAAGTGTTATGAAAAGTGTGGTTTCAAAAGAATTAAGATTCTCCCTAAACATGAATTTCACGAAGGTGAATATCAAGATTGTTGGTTAATTGAGTACACACCACACCATGCCTAAACGGGCGCCGGTTCGTCTCCCGCACGGAAGCATCAAGGGCCGCTTTTTGCCTTAGCACATTTACCTTCTATCAAGGTGGTGTCAGAAAAACCTAAGGTATCGATGTATGTATATACGATTTTCGGGAATGTGTGGGTTGGCATTTTTACTGCAATCATTGTACATATGTTGTTTCACATACTATGGTACCCAATTCAGAAAATGAAATAATTATTATCAA
Source organism: Aneurinibacillus aneurinilyticus ATCC 12856 (assembly GCF_000466385.1). Taxonomy (GTDB): domain Bacteria; phylum Bacillota; class Bacilli; order Aneurinibacillales; family Aneurinibacillaceae; genus Aneurinibacillus; species Aneurinibacillus aneurinilyticus. Next base: position 3,155 of record NZ_KE952890.1, on the reverse strand, counting down.
GTAAAAGAAATTTAGTTGAAGAAGCATATTATAAAATTTCTCTTAATGATAAAATTAGTTAAAATTGTTTTTAACATAAATCGGATGATTAAAGTTTTATTGCACCCCCAGAACGAAATTTTTAGGCTTTCTTGTAACAAAGAAGCTTATTTGCCGCTTTGGGGGTGCTTTTCCTCTCGGAACAATCAATCTGTACTCATTAAAAGTGTGTCGATTTATCAAATCAAATGTATATAGTAGCAACAAATACTTCCAAGGCGAACAAAATTTGCGATTACGCATGTTTACAAAACCTTATTATTCCATAAACAAGAATAAAGATGGTATTATTATACTTTGGACAATCAACACCCTTGATAAAATTTGATGAAAAAGGTAGGGGAAAAATATGAAAAAAAGCAAGAACCTTTTATACTTATTTGCAGCTACAGCTTTAATAACACCAGCTATCAGCCCTATAGCAACACATAATGTTGAAGCTGCAACTATTCAAAAGCAAGCTCCATATATAAGCAAAGATTTACTTGATCTTGCAAAAAAAGGGTATTTAAAAGGAGCAAGTACGGTCTATAAAATAGGAACCCAGTATAAAACGGTGAAAAAGTATTTAACAGGTAAAAAAATACATGGTTCTGAACACACCAATTCCTTTGTTATTGGAAAAACAATGATCGGTTTTGCAAGTAGACAATTTGAAAAAGTATACAGTACAGACAAGATTATAACTTTAAGCGTTGAAAAACCTTATGTATCAGCTGATACAGTAAAAAAGGCATTGGGCAAACCATATAAAGAAGACATTTATGCCAATGGAAAGGCTTATCGCTTAATCTATTTAACAGGTAATCAATATGTATTCATTGATGGTAATTTTGAATATAAAACGGTCAATATCTCAGTTATTGATAAAAAGTCGTGGGATATGATTCCATAACTATATACATCTGGTTTGATAAATCGACAAACCTTTGTGGTAGGAGAAGACGGAAGGGCGGGGGGTGGGAGCGGTCAGAAAAAGACAGCTGGCCTTTCTTCTGCCGGAGCGCAGGGCGCATCCACCCTCTTCTTTTTTCCGAATTTCCTCCTTCCAACCACGTTATTATGTCAAAATATCAAGTGTAACTTATATATACAGGTCATTAACGATTATGGTTAGGCCAAAACAGGTTAAAGAAATGATTCTGACCGATCGGGTGAACACAGGGAGGATAATGGGATGAGAATACCAAGCGACAGCGAGCTGACCTTTCTATTCGAAGGAGACGAGCAACGGCTACAACAATTTATTGAGAAGCATCGTGAAACATTCGAGCACTATCAATTGATGGATGATGTAAAAGAATTGTCGGACGAGTTTACGATCAAGGAGCAAATTCCGATAGTGTTCGCGTTTGTATACGGCGTCACCGTAGATTGGCGGGAGTATGATGAAGAGATCATCCAATTGTTCAGTGAACGGCTTCCGGATGAAACGGTTGAGGTGGCGACTACAGACAAAGGATTAGAGGTTACCTACAATGGACAACTGCATTCGATTGCGCTCACCTTTTCCGGAAAAGATCGCTATATCACGATTCGTGGATTCCAAGAGTTGATCAGGGATAAATACGAAATTCGTCTGTTTGAGGCCTCGTACTTTTCAGATACACACGACTTTTTGGTTTTACCTAAGCAGCAGTGGGAGGAACTGGATGCCCAGTACCCGGCACAGATTGGGGAGATGTTCCGTGTCATCGATGACGGGCTGGACTTTCCGTAACTGAGACATTGGTTCCCTAAGTTGCTTGTTCCTTGCAGCTTCGGACGTGTTTGCCCGGAGCTGCTTGACCGAAAATTTAATTACATATAAATTTGCAAGGGTGTTGATTATCCAGTATGATCCAGGGTG
>NZ_KE952890.1:0-1167 GCF_000466385.1 Aneurinibacillus aneurinilyticus ATCC 12856 | reverse complement strand
GGGACCGCAAAACATCTAGGTAGACGCGAAGAGGAAGACGACAATTTGCCGTCCTCTTTCGCCTGGCTGGGCAACCGCTTGGGAAGGGAGACGAAAGGCCTTGTTTGTGTTCCGTTGTGGTGGCCCTTTCTCTCTGAACAATCAACAGGTGTGCCAATTTATTTTTGATTTATATGAAATAGAACATGTTTATTTAGACTATCTTTCTCAACTCTTGGATGATTGAAAGTTTTAATAAAACTCATACCGATTTTTATCATTACATTTTTTGAAGGCTTATTCACATCAGCTGTAAAACTATAAACATCGTTAAAACCCAATTCGTTAAATCCATATTGTAAACAGGCTGTCGCTCCCTCGGTTGCATATCCTTTTCCCCAGGCCTCTTTTTTCAGTCGCCATCCGATTTCTATACATGGTGTAAAATCAGCCTCAAATGTTGCCCTGTGAAATCCTATAAAACCTATAAATTCTTTATTTTCCTTTACTTCCACGGCATATAACCCAAATCCACATTCTTTAAATTCGGATACAATTGATTTATAGAACACATTTGTTTCTTCAGGTGATAAGATTTTAGGAAAATACGTCATAACCTTTTCATCCGCATTTAGTCTACTAAATGGCCCTAGGTCTGTTTCTTTCCAATCGCGTAATTGCAACCTCGCTGTTTCTAAATATATCATTTTACACCTCCGAAAGAAGTATTATTGGACGGCTTATCACGCTGTACGTCGAAGCTTGATCCGTTATAGTAAACAGGTAAGAATTGACCAACCTATGTTTCTTATTCGACGTTGCATTCTCGTATTCCTTGCTGTTTAAATAGCGGAATCAAGCCAGATAATGCTATAATACTTTGTCGTAATAAGAGAAGGGATACCGGAAGGAAATATGGTTAAATGATGAGTTTTCTGGTTCAGGTAAAGAGTACTATAAACCCTAAGTTATCCAATTAAATACACAAAAACCTCTTAAAAAAGAGGTCTTTGGGGTGTGGTGTAATTCTTCTTCTCTTCATCCTATTAGTAATTATATCTTGTGCATGTAACTATGAGCTATTTAATTTACTTAATAGGATAATAACAAGCTATGTGAGAGAGTATAAAAAAGTGCTAGGTATGTACCGGTTTTATATACATCTGGTTTGATCAATCGACAAACTTT
>NZ_KE952889.1 GCF_000466385.1 Aneurinibacillus aneurinilyticus ATCC 12856 | reverse complement strand
GAACACGCCGACGCGTGCACCTTCTTTCTTCCACATTATGGTTAATCAACAAGTGTGTTGTAATATATTAATTCGTACCTCCGAAGACTAAGCCTTAAAAAACTCATTTACTCAGTAATGGGCCAGGCGAAAAAGTCAGGCATCCAGCCGCTAACATCCAATTTACAGCATGACTCGCTTGGTTCACTACAAAAAAGGCATCCGCATGATCGGATGCCTTTTCGTCATACCCTGTCAGGAGTACATAACGCTCTTTGTATGTGATTTTATCCTTATTGGATAATACGTTTTGCGAACAAAAAGTATTTATACCAGTAGTCCCCTTCCTTCGGGTCATTGTATAAATCACTAACAATAACTCCAGTTCCTTCTTCATACGTATGAAGAATTTTTCCATCTCCCATATAAATACCCACATGGCGCACCTTGTTCAAGCCTGTCTCATTCGGATAATCTTCATCAGCAAAGAACATTAAGTCCCCTTTCTTCATATCCTTAAAAGAAACGTCAACGCCTTGCTTCGCTTGCTCACGTGAATTCCATCCTAACGAAATTCCTTGTTTAGCATATAAATATTGTACGAAAGAAGAGCAATCAAAGGTTTTATCCTGAAATCGTTTGGCTCCTAGAACGTAAGGTGTTCCTATATAGTTTTTCCCCAAAGCAATAATAGCATCCGCTTTCGGAATATTTAATGTTTGCCCAGAATACAACTGGTTCAAATCTTCAATCCCAGGATTAATTTCTTTTAGCTTTGCAAGACTGATGGTGTATCTTTGTGAAATTTTATAGGCTGTATCACCTGATTTCACTTTATAGGACGAATAAGAGGCAGCGTGGACTGTTCCCGCTCCCATGCTTACCAAGCCAAGCAAGCCGCACAAAGCAGACCAATACAGTTTTTTCATACAAACCTCCTCCGTTTGCCTTTACGTATCAGCGAAAATTAACAGGCTTTGACCTACTACTTTACCATAATAATGGAGGTTTTTTGTACGCAACATTATGGAACTGTTGGCCTTATCTAGGAAGCAAAGACATCGTTTGGCAAGCGCGGTTGCATTTTTCTGCTTCTAGTTTGTTCAATTTGAAGCCAGAATAACAAGGGTGTTGATTATCCAGTACGTTCCAGAGTGGATAGCCACCCCATCGTGTCCCAAACGGGTGTCGGTTCGTCTCCCGCACCGAGAAGCCCAGATGTTTTGCCAGTCCAGACTTGGCACCACAAAGTGACCGTATCTCTTCCTTGCGAGAAAAAACGAGGGAACACGCCGACGCGTACATCTTATTTCTTCCGATATATGGATAATCAGAAATAGTTCATACTCATTGCCTCACGCACCTCTTGCATTGTTTCTTTTGCTACAAGACGTACTTTTTCTGTACCCGACATAAGAATTTCATCGACCCTTTTCGCATCATTTTGATACAAGATTCTTCGTTCCCTCATTGGTTCTAATAAATCGTTAATACTTTGAGTGATTTTTCGCTTGCATTCCATACATCCGATTTGCCCCTTTTTACAGCTTTCATAAATCTCATTGGAGCCTTCTTTACGAAATGCTTGATGATATGCATAGATTGGACAAATTTCAGGATGACCGAGATCCGTTTTATGAATTCGGGCAGGATCAGTTGTCGCTTTTTTTATCTTCTCATTGACGTCTTCTTGAGTGGAATCCAAATAAATGGCATTTCCAAGGCTTTTACTCATCTTATTGTTTCCATCTAATCCGATCAGTCGCGGAACATCCCCGACAAGTGGTTTTGGTTCCAATAACACCGGTTTATAGAGCTGATTAAAGCGACGGACGATTTTTCTGGTTTGTTCAATATGAGGAAGCTGATCCTCTCCTACGGGAACTAACGTCGCCTTACAAAAGGTAATATCTGCTGTTTGACTTACAGGATAACCAAGAAACCCGTAATACATATCTTGAAAGCCACGTTCCTTGGCTTCCGCTTTAATTGTAGGATTGTGGCGTAAAGAATTCACCGTCACAAACATGGAAAAATAAGTGGTTAATTCAGCAATCTCCGGAATCAAAGATTGAACAAAAATAGTTGCCTGATCAGGGTTAATTCCTGCGGATAAATAATCCAAGGCCACATTGCGCAAGTTTTGTTTAATCAACTCCGGTTTTTCAAAGTGAGTCGTCAGTGCTTGAACATCTGCTAGTATTAAGTAAGTTTCATATTGATTCTGCAACTCCACTCGGTTTTTTAAGCTTCCAACGTAATGTCCAAGGTGAAGTTTTCCTGTAATCCGATCTCCTGTTAATATGCGTTCTTTCATTTAGGATCCTCCTCATGATTTGGCTTTTTTGATTTAATGTTAAGAGCCACCAACCATCATCCATGGACATCACCCCCTTTCAAGAAATACAAAAAACCCCGCCCAGTAAAGGACGAGGTTATCGTGGTACCACCTTTTTTAATCGCAACAAGCGATTCACTCTAAAGTACAGTAAGAAGTGAAAATCCCTACGATACTCCTCTCTTGATAACGGAGAGAGAATCCCGGCGACGCCTACTTATTGTTCAGCGAAGCGACTCAGAAGCCCATTCGGTATCAGGTGAGGATCGGTTCACAGCAACCACCGACTCTCTGAACCTCATGATCTGATACGTACTTGCTCTTCTTCTACATCATTAATCCGTTCATATTTTAATCTTATAATATAATAAGCGAAAATAGTCAAAAAATCAAATAAAATAACTTGCAAAATGATTTTGTTATTCCACTAACCGTCATTCCGGGCGTTTTGCCGTCCGGGAAGCCAAATTGCCCATTGTCTTAAATTTCCCGGAATCAAACAACGTTTCATTATTCAGGCATATGATATAACCAACATCTGAATTAATTGATAGGAATACTTTTTTGGGTACAAGTTGTGTTTATGCCTTATATAGCTCTAAAAAATTTTATTACTTTAACAAATTTAAACTTTCTAATACGACAAAAAAATCCACCTGTCAGGAATGGTGCGTACTCATACATCCATTCCCAACAAGGCGAATCTTTTATATTCTATGCTAGTCAATCGCCTCCACGATAATAGCCGCAGCAGGGCCGCCGCCTGCACATAGAGACGCGCAGCCATACTGAACACCCCGGCGCTTCATTTCATTAAGCATTGTCACGATTAATCGAATACCTGTTGAGCCAACTGGATGACCAAGGGATACACCGGAACCGTTGGCGTTTACGTTTTCAATATCGATCTTTAATTCTCGATTCACCGCGAGGAACTGGGCGGCAAATGCTTCGTTGATCTCCCAATAGTCAATGTCATCAAGACTCTTATTCGCAAACTTCAGCGCACGTTCAACCGCAGGAACAACGCCAATTCCCATTACCTTTGGATCGACCGCAGCGGACGCCGTTGCGACGATGCGCGCAAGCGGCTTAAGACCAAGCTCCTCTGCCTTATCTTTAGACATAATAATAAGAGCAGCCGCTCCATCATTAAGACTGGATGCATTGCCGGCTGTGACTGTTCCATCCTTTTTGAACACCGGGCGCAATCTGGCCAGGGAATCCTGATTCGTCTCACCATTCGGGTGCTCGTCGATATCGATGATACGCGTTCCTTTTTTCAGCTTCACTTCAACCGGAACGATTTCATCCCTGAACTTTCCTTCTTTGATCGCCTGGCAAGCACGCTGATGACTGAGCAGCGCATGCGCGTCCTGCTCTTCGCGGGAAATACCATATTGTTCAGCAAGGTTTTCAGCTGTTACACCCATGTGATAATTGTTGTAAGGATCAATGAGTGCATCATACAGCAATGAATCGATAATTTCTCCGCCACCCATGCGGAAGCCATCACGGGCTTTGTGTAGTAGGTGCGGCACGTTCGTCATACTTTCAAAGCCTACTGCCGCTCCAATCTCAATTTTACCAAGCATAATCTCCTGCACAAGAATTTCTGCTGCCCGCATCGAGGACGGGCATTGCTGATTGATCGTAGCTGCCACTGTTTCGACGTTGCAGCCCGCTCCGAGTGCGACCTGACGGGCCGGATTTCCTTTGCACCCGGCCTGGTATACATGGCCGGCAAGCACTTCTTCGATTTGCTCAGCGGAAATACCCGCTTTCTCAATCGCTGCTTTTAGTGCAATAGTGCCTAGTTCTACCGCAGTCAAACTTTTCAATGCCCCTAAAAAATCCCCAATCGGTGTCCGCATCCCACTTACAATTACAACATCGCGCATGAAAATTCCCTCCGTTATTTTTATAGTCCCAGATTTTTGGCAATGATCGTCTTCATAATTTCGGTTGTGCCTGCATAAATAGCTGCTACCGGAATATCGCGATAACGGCGGGCAATTTCGTATTCCTCCATATAGCCGTAGCCGCCGTGCAGCTGCATGCATTCTGATGCTACCTGTTTAGCCATGTCGGTCAGCCACCATTTCGCCATGGAAACCTGTGTAACGACGTCTTTGCCTTCCATGTGATTCATGATAAGATCATCCAGGAATGTACGGCCGATTTCGATCTGTGTTGCCATTTCTGCAATTTTGAAGCGAGTATTCTGGAAGCTGCCGATTGACTGCCCGAATGCTTTCCGATTTTGCACATATTCAATTGTCAGCTTCAGCATTTCCTCCGCTGCGATCTGCGCTGCAATTCCGACAATCAGTCTTTCCTGCTGCAGCTTATTCATCAGATAATAGAATCCTTTTCCTTCTTCACCCAACAGGTTTTGCACAGGAACGTACGCATCATCAAAAATAAGTTCGGCTGTATCCTGGCTACGCAGGCCTACCTTATCCAGTTTTTTGCCGCGTGAGAATCCGGGTGTACCGCGCTCTACGACGAGCAGGCTGATGCCTTTATACGCAGGCTTGGCAGCAGGATCAGTTTTGCATACGACGACCGCTAGATCAGCATGAATACCGTTTGTAATGAAGGTTTTCTCCCCGTTTAAAATATAGTGGTCCCCGTCACGCACCGCTGCTGTCCGGATTCCAGCCAGATCCGAGCCGGCGCCCGGTTCGGTCATGGCAATTGCTGTAATCAACTCACCGCTGATGCAACCCGGAAGCCAACGCTCTTTCTGTTCTTCTGTCCCATATGTATCCAAATAGGGAACAACAATATCATTGTGCAGTCCTAATCCAATCAAACTTGATCCGACGCGCTCTAATTCTTCGTTAATAATGACCTCGTATGCAAAATCTGCATTTAGCCCCCCGTATTTCTCATCAAGCCACGGACACAGAAAGCCGTTCTCCCCCATCTTAGTCCAGAATTCGCGTGGAATAATCCCGTCTTTCTCCCATGTATCATAATGGGGGTAAGCTTCCTTTTCTAAAAACTTACGGAATGCATCGCGAAATATTTTATGCTCTTCCTGAATATATCGACTGGTCATACGAACCCCTCCAAACATGGTGTATGGTGCTTCTCCCTGCTTAAAATAACGCAAGTTCCATGCCAGTCCTGAAATTCCATATTACACTGCGGCACCTGCAATTTTTCGGACAAAATGTTGAGAATCAAGACAGGGCTTAAACAAAAAGTGTCCTGATTACGGACGGTTCATCCCGTATTTCTTTAGTTTCTCATAGAGGACAGAGCGGCTAATGCCGAGTAGGCGGGCTGCTTTCGACTTATTGCCGTTTGTTTTCTGCAGGGCCAGCTGGATGGTATCCTGTTCCGCCTTGTTTAATAAATTTTGCTGCAAAACAGGCGGCTCGCTGGATGGCAGAGACGTTTTTTTCAACACATAATCAGGCAGATCATCCAACTGAATTTTGCCCGACTCAGCAAACACCATCGCCCTCTCCAGCACATTGCGTAATTCCCGGACATTGCCGGGCCATTCGTACATAAGCATCACTTTCTCTGCCTCCGAATCAATACCAATAATGCTCGTTCCGTTTATCTTATTTAAATCCTTAATAAATAAATCACATAATAAAAGAATGTCGCTTTTCCGTAGGCGCAAGGGTGGGATCTCAAAGGAAATAACATTAAGGCGATAGAACAAATCTTCTCGAAACAGCCCGCTCTCTACCATATCCTCAAGTGGGCGGTTCGTCGCAGAAATAATGCGAACATCGACATGAATGCGATCCGTCCCACCGACCCGGTAGAACTCCCCTTCCTGTAGAACACGTAACAACTTCGCCTGCAGCGGAAGAGACATGTCCCCCACTTCATCAAGAAACAGCGTACCGCCATGTGCAAGATCGAATTTGCCAATCTTCCCTTTATGCCTAGCCCCCGTAAAAGCGCCTTCATCATAGCCGAAAAACTCAGATTCTAGCAGGTGCTCTGGAATGGCGGCACAGTTCACGGTCACAAACGGCTTTTCATCACGTGGGCTTGCGCTGTGAATTGCATGGGCGAACAGCTCCTTACCTGTTCCGCTTTCCCCTCGGATCAAAATGGTGGAACGTCCCTTTGCAGCTTTGCTTATACTTCGGACAAGCTTCTCCATCTGATAGTCACCCGTAATGATTTCGTCAAACGTAAACCGGGACGATTCCGATCGCCTCCGCTGCTGCTTGATCGCGCCATTTTTCGATTCATGACTATCCAATCGCTTGAAGCTTTCTCGTACTTCCTGCAGCTGGCGGAACATAATTTTTCCGATGGCGCCCACCACCTGCTGATCCTGAAAGATCGGGATACGATGGACAATATACTGAATGCCGTTTACCTCCATAAAATCGCTTATATTAGCAAGTCCGCTTTTCACGACTTGTGTCAGAGCGAGCTGGGGCAGTAGCTCATCAATCGGTTTATGAATCGCCTGGAATTTGTCCAATTCGAACAGTTCAATGAGCGACGGGCTTAAGAACGATATACTTCCTTTTTTGTTAATCATCACAATACCGTCGTACGCTTTATCAATAATCGTCTGAAGCAGTGTCTTCCATCGCTTGACTGATTCGAGCTCCTCGGCCATCTGCTCCGCTTCCGAAATATTCTGAAACAGAACGATGAATCCTTCCCGGCCTTTGACTGTCTTGTATTTGGATAAACGGACGATGGCGTTGTGGCTTCCGATCTGCAGTCGGCGATGGATATCATGTTCTATCTCTTTCAACTCAGTTGTATGTATACCAGGAATAACATCCTGTATGTTTTTCTTGATCATCTCCTCATCTGTACAACCCAGCATGTCACAAAATCGGGAATTTACAAAAATAACCCGGTTTCTTTCGTCGGTCATGACTGCTCCCAACTGTGAGGTAGTCAGTATTGTTTCGAGCTGTTCCCGCAGGGAGTAGCTTGTACGAAGAAGGGTCAGTGCAATATCAATGGACGTAATTAGACCAATCGGCCTCTTCTCATCATCAAGCACAATACCTGACCCCACGTTACTGTTTTCGACAACTTTTTCGATGATTGCGTACGGTGTATCAACCGGGAACGCTACAACATCTGTTCTCACATATGCACCGATGGGGGTAGGCAATTCACGGCCATCCAGCACCATTTGATAAAGAATACTCCGCGTAAACACACCAACCAGGCACCCGGCTTGATTGACTACTGGGGTAACATTCCATTTTTTTCGTTTCATAATGTCGATTGCCTGATACAGCGTACTTTCACGACTCAGACATTCGGTAACAGGGGTCATAATCTCTCGTAGTTGAATCACATGCCATCACACCTATTCTATGTATTGAAATCGTGAATTATATGTATACACCCTATTATAAAATAGAATTCATGTACGTACCTATTACTTTTCGGAATCGAATGACAAAAGCCGTCAGTTCACGACCAACGGCTTTCTTGCACTTTTTGCTTCTATTGATTAGGAAAACTTGATTTCGCCACGCAGCGCCGTCTTTAAAACTTTGCCGCTTGCATTTCGCGGCAACACATCTACGAACTCCACGAGGGCTGGCATTTTATACTTTGCTAGGCGCTCCCTGCAAAACTCAAGCACCTGCTCCTCTGTCAGTGAATAGCCTTGCTTTACTACCACGCATGCCTTCGGTATTTCACCGTATACTTCATGTGGAGTACCCACTACGGCTGCTTCGAGCACTTCTAGCATCTCATATAATACTTCCTCCACTTCAATCGGATAGATATTTTCACCGCCACGAATAATCATATCCTTTTTGCGGTCTACAATATACAGAAATCCTTCTTCATCAAACTTGCCCAAATCCCCGCTTAACAGCCACCCGTCCCGTATCGCGAGCGCGGTAGCTTCGGGATTTTTCAGGTAACCTTTCATAACATGATTACCCTTGATGGAAATTTCTCCAACCTGTCCTGGCGACACCTCATTCCCTTCTTCATCTACAATACGTACCTCGGTGCGCGGCAGCGGTTTTCCTACCGATCCGGCTTTGCTTAATGCATGTTCATCTCCTAATGTGGATGTACCCGGCGAATTTTCTGTCTGACCGTACAGATTCTGCACCTCAATCTGCGGGAACAACTGCTTAATTCTTCTAATTAACTCATATGGCATCGGCGCTGCACCATACATAAACTTGCGAAGATGCGGAGCTTCCATGCTTTCAATCCTTGTCGTGTTTAACAGAATCATATACATAGCCGGAACCCCAAAGAAAATGGAAACATTATTCTTCTGAAGCGATTCAACTGCTTCCTGTGGATGAAAGCCCGGCTCAATGACAAGCGTACCTCCCCCGTAAATCGTCGGTAGCATGAAACAATGAGAAGCTGCACAATGGAACAGGGGAGTCACAATCATGACACGATCTTCCTGCTGCATGCCAAGCGCCTCATGCCAAATGGAGGCAATGGCGACGCAATTACGGTGCGTCAGCATAACTCCTTTCGGCTTCCCGGTTGTTCCGGATGTATAAAAAATGACAGCGGTATCATCTTCCTGCTGCTGAAGCTTTGGAATCTCGCCTCCGAGCTTGATGGCCTCTGTTAATTCAAATCCTCCACCACTTTCTCCTACATGAACGAAATGCTGTAGGTTCGGTACACGCGGGATAAGCTGTTCTACCATACCTGACAGCTCCTGCTCATACACAAGCAGACGGGCTTCAGAATGATTCAAAATGTATTCAATTTCTGGGGGAGCAAGTCGAGTATTAATTGGAAGGACAACTAGCCCGGCCAGTTGGCATGCAAAATAGCATGTCACAAACTTATCCGAGTTATTAAGCAATAGAGCAACAACATCCCCCTGAACGAGCCCCTGCCTGTGGAAATAGCCTCCAAGACTCTGACAGTTCTCCTGCATGCGCTGATAGCTTGTCTCACATTCTTGAAAAACCGTAACTGTTCGATCTGGCTGACTCACAGCGTACTGTTGTAATATATCTGAAAGTAACATATACATTCCCCTCCAACCGATTTGTAAGCGCTTAACTATTAATTGCCCCTGCTCCTTTCAATACTTCTCTTTCCTCTGATATTTTGTAAAGCAAATAGCATGCCAGTCTATATAGAATTCACTTGACGTAGTAACAAAAGTTCAGGTGGTTGGAAGGAGGAGATTCGGAAAAAAGAAGGGGCACGGTGTGGTGACGATCCACTCTGGATCGTACTAGATAATCAACACCCTTGCGAAAATATAAAGAGATTGTATGAAATACAGACATACGCTAGAACAAAAAGCGTCCTGATAACAGACATTGAATTGAGTCAGTTGTACTTCATCCCACAGCTTGCCATATGCTTCGAGATGGTCTTCTCATTTCCCCTCTATCTTAACATTTGTATTCTTCCTATTATTCGCTCTTTCTTTGTTTTAGTAAAAATAATGCTAGACCGATTAAAATAAGCAAAATACCGATACCCTGTTGTAAAGAAATAACCTCATCCAAAATGAAATAAGCAAGAATACAGGTTCCAATCGTCTCTCCTAATATCCCCATTGAAATAACTGAGGTACTTAGCCATTTCAGCAGCCAATTGAAAATCGTTTGTCCTAAAATCGTTGCAATAAACGCTAATCCAATAAAGGACCACCATGTTTGTGAAGAATAATTAACGAAGGATACTTGCTGGCTAAAGGAAAGTATACTTAAAAACAATGCGCTGCTCGCATAACCAATAATTGAATACGGAACAAGAGATAACATTTTACGAACATGCTGGCCAACAAAGAAATAAGCTGTAATGACGCCTGCCGCAACAAAAGCAAGTATATCGCCGAATAGCGCCTGTCCACTAATTTGAAAATCTTGCCATCCAATGACAATACTCCCGGCAATCGCTACAAGACAACCCATTACAGCCCCTTTACTAAAGCGCTCTTTAAACAGAAAATAGCCTCCGATTATTGAAAAGAGTGGCTGTAATGTCACGATGACCGTCGAGCTTGCCACAGATGTGTAATTTAACGACTGAAACCACAATACATAGTGGGCTGCTAGAAACACGCCTGATAATAACCCGAATCCCCATTGTTTTTTCGACAACAAACGTAATTCTTGTCGGTTTTTTTTATTTACTAATAAAAACGGCAAAAGCATTACTGCTGCAAAAAACATCCGATAGAATGCCGTAATTGTCGCGGGTGCATCTGCTAATTTTACGAAGATGGCTGAAGTAGATAAAGCAAATACACCAAAAAATAAAGTTATGTAAGAAATAAGCGGTGATTTCATTCTGCTCCCCCTAGGCGTTTGTTTACAATAATAAAATTTATATATTATAATACACAAGTGTAAGTATAAAAGATTTATGTAATCGAAAAAAGGATTATTTCTCCATGTTTAGTATGTTAGTACAAAAGGAGCTTTACTATGAACAATCATCGCCTCGGGCAAACGGTATTAAATTATCGTAAAAAGCATGGTATGACAATTCGTGAGTTTGCCGATTATGCAGGAATCAGCACCTCACTTATTAGCCAAATAGAAAGAGGACAAGCAAATCCCTCGTTAAGTGTACTGGAATTGATTGCGCAAGCATTAAATGTACCACTCTTTACCCTCTTCATTAATGAGATTGATACGGATTCGCTTATTTCGAGAAAACATGAGCGAAAGAAAGTATATCGTGAAAATAGTAACCATATTGTGTATGATGTATTAACACCAGACTTTATGAAAGCACATATTAAACTTTTAATGATGGATTTAAATGCATACGCAAGCACTACAGAAAGCTACTATTCACACGATGATCAAGAGGAAATTGCTGTCGTCATGAAAGGCCAAGCATATGTTGAACTGGAAGGCACCGAATATTTTTTAAATGAAGGGGATGTCGTGCGTATTCCGCCAAATGTTAAACACCGATTTTTGAACAAGAATGATGAACCGAATCATATTTTATTCGTGCTAACTCCAGCACTGGTTTAAAGTGACAACCTACCACCTGCCTCCTCTTCTTGGCATCCATAGTGTTCAATCCGTAATTCTCGGCATAGTGGTAAATGGAGTCAAGGAAGTCATACCTGCTACATTTCCTAGGATATAAAAATTTCAGCTGAGTACTATCTGCTTCCGTAAGAATGCAAAGAGCCTTTCATTGATTCGTTTGCATACGATGGAAAACAGCGGAGCAAAGTCATCCTAACAAAGCTCCTGTCTTAATTTCGGGTCATGATCCACTTTCCTTTCTTGGGAGGATTCAAATTCTTCAGCCAAATTTCTTCAATGATACAGTTTTATTGAAATTGCTCCTACATATAGTAAAATAAAGTCTATAGCTTACTCCATTGTATAACTAAAAAGAAAAGTATACTTTCCTGCTGCATTTCTGTCCTTCACCTCTCTATGATTGATGGAATAAGTGCTACAGAAAGTGAGGTGCCGCCTATGTATCCACAAGCATTCATTGATTATCTTGTATATTTTCATGCTGACCGCGATTACTTCGAATGCCATGAGGTGCTTGAAGAATACTGGAAGAGCCTTCCTAAAGCAGAACGCAGCGATATGTGGGTAGGTCTTATCCAAATTGCAGTCGGCCTTTACCACCATCGACGAGGAAATTTCATCGGCGCCGAAAAAATGTTCAATAGTGCTATTCAGCACTTACATGAAAAAGAGCTAGAGCAGTATGGATTTGTCGGACACGAATTGATGGAGCGTTTACGGATCAGAAAGCAGGAGCTACATGAACAAAAACCATACAGTGATATGGACCTGCCAATTCATCCTGAACGCCTGCTTGCAGCATGTGAAAGTCGCTGCGCTGAGCGTCAAGTACACTGGCTGTCAAAAAGTGATTTGCAAAATGAGTTTCTGCTGCATAAGCATAAACTGCGTGATCGAAGCGATGTACTGGCCGAACGTGAAGCTGAGATCTTGCGTCGTCAGAACCTTTCTTCTTAGTACAAAAATTTCTCGTTCTTCAAAAACTTAACACAAATACATGGGCTGGATACTCCCCTAACCTTTATATCCTCATTCAAAAAGCACCCGGATAGCCTTTTCGTGGCCATGCCGGGTGTTTTTTGTCTTGTTATTTAAACTTTTTCCAATCCAGATTGCTTTCTTCGAACAAGTCCGCAAACGATTTGTTTTTTTCTTTTATTTTTTGTTCGGTGATTTTACGCTCACGTTCCGCTGCCTTACGCTGCTCTTCTTCCTGACGCATCGTTCTGGACACTTCTCTCAACTTCTCTAATGCATCATTGCCGATTCGATCACGTAATGTCGCTCCCTGGTTCTCTATCCGGGCTTCTGACGCCGCTGATTTTTGCCCTCTTTTCTGTTTCGCCATCTCTTGGTTCCCCCCCCCATGTAATTTCCGGTCTTCTCATCATAACACCAAAGCAGGGGTGCTGAAAACAGTTTCAGTCACCCCTGGCTTACGAACATTATCTCTTATAATTGTTAGCCATTGCGATAAACGTTTGCTCATCCTCGGTTAACCCACAGGCACCGCATTGAATCCGACGTACGCTTCCCTGATATGGCAGGTGAAAGGCATCTAATGTGCCTGATGAGTATTCCTCTACAATCTCGCCGCTCTGCGGGTCCATTTTAACATATCGCGGCACCTGTTCGATAATCGCAAATCGGGTTCGATTACTTTTGCAAGCCGGGCATAAATATGGTGTAGTCACTTTTTTCATCCTTTCTTGCTATAAGATACTATCTCCTAACTATGCAGCTTTTCTTTCAG
Source organism: Aneurinibacillus aneurinilyticus ATCC 12856 (assembly GCF_000466385.1). Classification (GTDB taxonomy): domain Bacteria; phylum Bacillota; class Bacilli; order Aneurinibacillales; family Aneurinibacillaceae; genus Aneurinibacillus; species Aneurinibacillus aneurinilyticus. Next base: position 15,215 of record NZ_KE952889.1, on the reverse strand, counting down.
AAGACCAATCACGTAGGCCAGCCCCTTTGCACGCCCGATTTCTTTGTATACTTCTTCACTTTCGGGACGATCGCTGGCGTTAAGCGCAGCCTGAATTTGCTCCTGCTGAATATCTGCAATAAGCTTCTCAATATCCTGCCGACCCATCATCTTCCTTCCACCTTTCCATGCTTCTTTTTCTATCTTGTGAAAAATGGGGGGTTTTATACATGAATTTCCTGAGAGTAGAAAGAAGTTCTATCGGATGAACCCACCCCATATGAATAAGAAAAGTCGGTGAATATTTCGCTAGGTTACTAGGAAAGAAGAAAGGAGAACAAATGAAAAGGATACCCCATATTATTTGCTTCATAGTAGGGTTGGTGTTGGCAATCTGGTGCGGACCCGCAAAAGACGGAGATCTCTTAGTCAAAGCTGCAAGCATAAAGGAAACGAGGACAATTACATACGTTTCATCCATACTTTCGAAAACGATGCAGAACAATAACAATCATCGACCGTCACTCGCTGCGGCGATATATAATGAAAATATGGACGAGCAGGATTTCCCCGCTCGTGGCAATCCGCCTGTCCGTTACCTACAAAAATTCCGCGGAAACATATCGGCCTATACAAACGGCCTTTCGGAAACGGGGAAATCTTCACGTCATCCCCTTTACGGGATTACGGCCAGCGGCCACCGAACAAAAGCTGGTTATACGGTGGCCGCCGGGCGTCATATTCCGTTCGGCACAGTGCTCTACATTGAAGGGATCGGCTATCGAACCGTTCATGACAGGGGTGGTGCGATTAAAGGAAACAAGATTGATGTATTCATGTCAAGCATGGGCCAGGTCAATACATTCGGCCGCCGGGCACTTGATGTGTATGTCGTGAAATGGGGCGATGGAAAACGTAAACGGCGCTAAATCGCATTTCATCTTACCTTTAAGGATTATGGCTCCAGCCACCTGCTTCAAGTAACCAGCCGCCAAGTGGAGCTCCTAATAACGATCCGGTTGAAATACCGGTCAAAGCAATCCCCATGACGGTTCCTCTCAACTTCGCCGGAAAAAGATCAACAAGCAGAGCCACAGCGTAGCTACTGTATAAAATGCCAAACATGGTCGAAGTTGGTTTTATTATAAAAAAAGAAAAGAATAAAAGGGCAACAACTATCTTTTATTCTCTGGTACTAACCCAAATAGCAATACATCTACAATAGAAGAGAGGGCTTCTGGTACTGAGATGTTATTCTGCATAAAAAAATTGCGATCAAGCGTCGAATTAGCAGCATCAATAAAGAGCTTCATAATAAACGCTACATTCATGTCAGCAAGCTGCCCTTTACGAATTCCTTCCTCAACAAGAAAACGAAGCGCCTCCCAATCGTTTAGCTCCGCGTGTAATGTTTCCCATTGCTTTGGAAAATATCGTTTCATTTGCTCGAATACACGCAAATCATAAAACTCCACGTAGGTTGGCATAACAGTGACGACCCTTTTGATTTTCTCCAGTATCGTCAAATTTTCATCCTGAACAATGATTTCGGTTTTATGCTCTACTTCCGAAAAGGTTTGTTCAATAATTGTTTCTAAAATTTCTACTTTCGAAGAAAAATGTTCATAAAGAGTGCGTTTACTAATGCCGAGGCGTTTTGCCAAATCGTCCATCGTAAACTTCATACCGTTTTCGCGAATTTCTTCGATAAATGCTTTCAGAATTCGTTCCCTCATTATTAATCCTCCTGCTACCCGCGTTAAAAAAACGATTTGAACAAAAATAGTTTTCTTAGTGTTTATAATACCAGAAAATTCATCCTTGTGCAACCCTAAAAAACACCCGGGCTGTAAACACGTATCGTTTGAAAAACGTATACGGACTGCTTTTTGCCTCAGCTATACAGGGCAGCAAAACATCCGGACAGACCATCCAGATGTTTTGCCGCTCCAACCTTCGGCACAAAAAATAGCTGTAAATCCAATACTTATAAATACAACGTACGGGCCTCGTCAAAAAAGTAAAGCATTTTTTCTTTTACTGGTCTGCCTGTAATTTTTGTGACCGCACGTGCATAATTGTCTAACTGTTCTTTGTATCTTGCCTGAAGCAACCCGTCTGGCAAATCAACGGTGCGGTCTGTTTTGTAATCGAGCAATAGCCATCCATCTTCTTTTTCAACTAAGCAATCGATTACTCCTTGCAGCAATACCATCTCCGTATGGGAATCTTCTCCATCCCGTTCCCCCCAATCGGCATATACTTCCTGGGCCGGCACAAGCAGGTTAAACGGAACCTCACGATAGATACAAAGCCCTTCACGTACCTTATGTCCGGCTTCACTGGAGAAAAATTGTTCGATTTTGGTCATATCAATAGCTGCAGCTTCCATTGGCGTTAACAATTCCCGCTGTACCATACGTTCCACTTCCTCCGCAATCTCTTCTCCGGTTAATACTCTGTCAAGTGGCAACTGTTGCATAACCGTATGTGTCGCTACACCGATTTCGACTGCGCTTAGCTTCTTCTCGGATAGAAACTGCGGCCGTTCCGCCGCGTCACTGCGAAATGAACCAGGAAGATAAGACGGTCCGCCTACTTCCTCTGTCTGAATGGCAATCTGATGACGCCGTTTCAATTCAGAGACGGTCATCTTGGATAGATGCGCGGTCGCGGCATAATGTACGTAGCTCCAGGAAAGCTGCCGCTCTACCTGCTCCCTATAAGAGCTTTCGATAGGCACCGGTCGCCCTTCAGCAATCGAAAGTTCTATCTCTTGCTGTATTTGTTTTTCTTCTTCAAGTGTGCATACAAGAGATGAGGCAGGAACGCTTGCAACCGACCATCGCGAATCATGATCATGTACACAGGCTAACGAACGTTCACCACCACCTATTATGGCATGCAGCGGCTCAGCATCCCGGTGACGCAACAATGCGGGACCGATCCAATCAAGATATGTGCGTCCTTTAACCAGTTCATAATCGGGAAGGGTCCAGCCGGAAACGGATATATGACGCGCCCACTTCTCTATAGCGTTAGGCAGATGCTTTGCTGTGCCGACCAGAAACAGTTTCTCGCGGGCACGGGTCAAGGCTACGTAGAGCACACGCATCTCCTCTGCAAGCTGCTCCAGGCGCATCCGCCGCTTCATGGCTGCATGCGACAGCATAGGAAAGCTAACGCGTTGCTGCGGCTCCACGTATTTCGGACCAAATCCGAGTTCCTTATGCAATAGAAAATTTCCGTTCAAGTCCTGAAAGTTATGCTGCTTGGCAAGCCCTGCAACAAATACGACAGGAAACTCCAATCCTTTGCTTTTATGGATGGTCATAATACGTACAACATCTTCTTGTTCGCCCAATGTCCGTGCTGTACCGAGGTCCCCGCCCTGCGCCTGCATTTTTTCAATAAATCGCAGAAAACGGAACAAGCCACGAAATGACGTCGCCTCGTATTGGCACGCACGATCATAAAGCGCGCGCAGATTTGCCTGCCGCTGCTTGCCACCTGGCAGGCCACCAACGAAATCATAGTAGCCGGTTTCACGATAAATATGCCAAATAAGCGTAGATAATGCGCCCTGTCTTGCTTCGGTTCGCCAGCTTTCCAATTGGCTCCGGAACCGCTGAAGCTTTTTGAATAGAAGGGAACCATTCTCTTTGTTTTGTTCCAGGTAGGCGAGTAACGATTCATAATACGGCTTATCCTTTTGAGCTAGGCGGACCTGAGCCATGTCTTCCGCGCTAAGCTGCACAAGCGGAGAACGTAGCACCGCAGCAAGCGGGATATCCTGAAACGGATTATCGATGATATGCAGCAGCGAAGTCATCACCTCGATTTCCGTCGCTGCGAAATAACCTCCGGACAGCTCAGCATATGCTGGAATTCCGTTCCATTTGAACTCTTCAGCCATCACCTGTGCCCACCCGCTCACCGAACGAAGCAGAATCACAATATCCTTGTATTGAACAGGCCGCATTGTTTTGCTTGTTTTGTCATACACAAGATATGGCGAACGATCGGTAGCACCGACTAATTGTTTGATTTTACTAGCAATGAGCCGCGCTTCCAATTGTGCTGTTTCCAGTTCAGACGCATCTGGGATAGTATCTTCACCGGTGAAAGGATTTGTAACCTCGGACTCCATACCGTCCGCTCCAGTATCCGCCTCTTCCTCACCAGGCTTTCCCTCGTTCCGGTCAATCAACAATACTTCAACACAAGAATCAACGCCCTCGCTTTCCGGATAATCCTCGGCTCCAAGGACCAACTGCGCTGCATCGTCGTATTCGATTTCACCGGCAGCTTCTGTCATAATTTGCTTAAAAATAAAGTTCGTACCGTCGATTACCTCACGTCGGCTGCGAAAGTTTTTGGCAAGATCGATTCGTTTGCCGCCTCCCGCTCCGTCACTCGTATACGTCCTATACTTATGCAAAAAAAGACCTGGTTCAGCCAAACGAAACCTGTAGATCGACTGCTTTACGTCTCCTACCATGAACAGATTTCCCTCTGTGTCGCCGTCTTTTGTTACAAGACGAACAATCGTCTCCTGTACCTCATTTGTGTCCTGGTACTCATCAACAAGCACCTCACCAAACTGCGCCCGATATTCCAGTGCGGCGGCAGATGGCAAAATTAGACCCGGCTCAGCCTTTTCATCACACAGCACCTTCAGGCAATAGTGTTCCAGATCCGAGAAATCGACTAACCCTTTTGCTTGCTTCAGGGCGCTGTAACGTTCACCGAAGCGACGAACCAGCTCAATAAGCTTGTCAATAAGCGGTGACATCTCGCGAGTGAGTTCGAAATAGGATTGGGGAGGAATGGCGAACATTTCTCTTTGTAAATTCGCTACTGTATCTTTTACTCTATCACGCAATTTTTTCGCTTTCTCAATTAATGCTTCGTCACACTCTTTCTTTTTGCACGGTTTCAATTTGCCGAACGCAGCAGTCTGGAATGCTTCATGTAGTTCTTCCCATGAGCCCGCACATTTCTCCAACAAGCGCTTGATAAGTACCTCGTCTTCCTGAAAATTCGCCAGATACGGCAAGGGTCCGCCACTCATTTGAGCAACCTCTCCTCCCTGACGCAGCAACTCAAGCGCTCCAGTAAGCTCCAATTGCACATCATTTCGCAAATAACGAAACCATGGCAAACCATAGAACGCTTCGATCGTTCCTACCCGATACATACTGGCCATCTCATCCAGCCAATAATCCGGCCATGGATGGCTGCGGGCAAAATCATACACTTTCAATAGTAAATGCTGGAGCGCTTCGTCTCCCCTGTCTCCCGTATAGCTATCTATCAAACGGAAAAAGAACGGGTTATCTTCTTTCTCATATTCGTCTTCCAGCAGTTCATCCATCGCTTCCTGACGCAATAGCTGTGCTTCCGTACTATCTGCAATACGAAAAGAAGGATCGATATCTATTAAATAATAATAGCGCTGTAGTACTTCCATACAGAATGAATGCAGCGTTGTAATCGAAGCCCGGTTCAGCAGCGTTACCTGCCGGCGTAAATACGGGGAAGGATCGGCTGCAACCGCTTTTTCCAGCGCCCCTCCAATTCTATGCCGCATCTCTGCGGCTGCCGCATTCGTAAACGTCACTACTAGCAAATGATCCACACTAAGCGGATTATGTTTATCAATAATACGGCGAATAATACGCTCGACAAGCACAGCTGTCTTCCCTGAACCAGCGGCGGCAGCTACCAGTACATTTGATCCGCGTGCCGCAATAGCTTCCCATTGTTCATCTGTCCAGGTGCTTTCTATCGGTTTTTCGAGCGTTTTCATACGTTTTCTCCTTTCTCCACGATTTCCTGCCACATTACTTCATCCGACTCCCGCCGTAACACATGGAATTCACCTGGTTCTACCATTTGATCGAACTGGCAAACAGATTTGAAGGTGCAAAATGTACAGGCAATCCGTTTCTTATGCCGATACGGATAAATGGAAATATCACCATCTGTAATTCGCTGTCCGACCTCTCGGATCATGGCACGCGTATACCTGCGCAATTGATCAAGCCGCTCGGAGGAGATAACTCTAGATGTACTGTAAAATCCGCCATCCTTTTTCAGCGCAACCGGCAGAATGTCTGAATAGCCGGTCTCAAGCTCCGTATCCATCAATCGCACAATCTCTTCATTTTCGACGAGCAGCCCTTTCATCTTGAAGCGCTTGCGAATTTCGTCCTGAATTTTGTCTTCAGAAAGAGGAACAAGTGAACGAAGCAATGGATTGTGAACATGGAAATACAAAATACCGGCTGGGACGGCTGTCTCGCCAAAAAATGCTTCCGCCTGGGAAATAAGCACATCTAGATACGTCAGCATTTGCAAGGATAAGCCGAAATAAACATCTTCAATCACCAGGTCTTTAGCGCTCGACTTATAGTCAATAATACGCAACAGTAATCCTTGTGTACTTTCCGCGCCATCTACACGGTCAATACGGCCTACCAACTCCATTGTGCAGCCGTTCAAATCAAATACAAGAGGAGGCAATTGGGCACCCATACCGAATCCAAGCTCAAGTGCCCGGGGTGTAAACTTACTGCGCCGGGCATGCTCGCCCAGCATAACAGCAGCACGTCCGACCACATTTTTCAGCTTGTGCGTAATATAGCGGTTACGTCCTGAACTAAGCAGAATTTGTTTCTGAAGAAGCGGTGAAAGCACATCAACTTGCTCCGCTGCAAGCCGGTGCATCTGCTCTGCTTCAAGCGCCCCCCATTCTACTTGCTTCTTCTCCATATGTTCCCCGACCAGCTTCAGAGCTGCATGGAACAACTGTCCGATGTCTGGAGCTTCCAAGCGATATAGCTCACGTTCGCGCAGCTTTAATCCATACGAAGCAAAATGCGAGAATGGACAGGCTTGAAATCGTTCCATACGCGAGACGCTGGCGCGTATTTTTTTGCCATACAACGCCTGACTCGTCTCCTTTTGTAAAGCGCGTTCTTCGTTGCGATAAAAGAGTGCCTGGGTTACACATGCCTGTCGTTCTGGCATTTCGCGAAGCAACCAATTATACGCATCCCACCAGAGCGGGGCAAGTCCGTATCCTTTGCGCCATTGCTGTAGCTGGGCGCTAAGATAGGATAGGGCGCGGGACGGGTTGGCGAGAAAAGCAAGCTGATCTTCTTCTGCAGCAACTTCCGCCACTTCGGTTGTAACGAACTCCTCCTTCACCTGTGGAAACATTTCTTTCATGCGTTTCATCAAAGCTGAGGGGAGCAGTCCTTTTCCTTCCTCATCTGCCAACGCGTAGCTAAGGAACAAATATTCAGAAGCCGAGGTAAGCGCTCGGTATAGCATAAATTCCTCTTCCATCAATTTGCGGCGGCTCCCTGGTCCAAGTAGCATACCGCTCGCAAGAAGAGTCTCCCGTTCCCCTTCGGAAAGCATTCCGTCGTCTTTCGGCCGCGCTGGAATGACACCGTCGTTTATGCCGAGAATGAATGCACATTTTACGTTGGCAAAACGGGTTCGATCCAGGCTTCCTACCAGTACTTGATCCAGCGCCGGTGGTACGAGTGCGAACTTCAAATTTTCCATTCCAGCTTCGATCACCGAAGCGAATGTTTCCATATCCATACGTTCATCGCCCATCACTTCGACGATTTGGTCCAGCATATTGATAAGCGCCTGCCATACTTGTCCATGCTCACGAGCCTGCTCAAGCCGATGTTCCTTCTTCGCCGCTTCGCTCCATTGTTCCAAATGAAGGGGGACGTTTAATTCCATAAGGAAAAGATACAAGCCTTCACACAATTCGCGAACATTTTTCGCTTTCGTCAGCGCTCGTTCCAATTGTTGAAGCGGGGCTGTAATACGCTTGCGCAGTTGCGTAATTTCCTCCTCCATCGCCAGTTCTTCATCGCTCTGCCGCATAGTAGCCGCTACCTCGACCGAATTCTCATCCAATCCCCGGTATATCCGATATTTCCATTCCCAGTTCGGGTCCGTCCAGCGATAGCCTTCAATCCCATGTGCCAGCACATAGTTCTCTATTCTATCAATCCGATGACGCATCATCTCTGCCGTCTCTTCTATTTCGGGCTGGAACAATAGCTCCGTTTTAATACAGCGGAAAATTGCTTCATATCGCCAGTTATACCGAATAACTTCGAGCGCGGAACGAATCAATTCCGTTAGCGGATGATGCAGCATAGGCCGTTTCTCATCAAGGAATATTGGAATATCATAATCTTCGAAAACAGTAGTAAATAGATGCTCATAGTCTTTGCTATTACGTACAAGCACCACAATATCGCGCCAGCGGTATCCTTTATCTCGAACAAGCGAAAGAATACGCTGGGCAGCTCCTTCAATTTCAGCACGCCGATTGGCAGCAGCTATCATCCGGATAGAATTTGCAGAATATGGATACGGACGTACAGGATGTTGATTATAGTACGCTTCAAGATGAGCCAGCTCCGGATTGCGGGCAAATCGGGCTACCGGTCCGGTTTGGGAGAGGACGATTGGAGATTCTACCCGAATGCCACTTTTTTCTGCCAATTCCGTAAGTACCCGATACGTTATGGCAGACGAATAAAACAAATCCAGCTCGTCCGGTACAGTACCAGGATCGCTCGGCGCTTCAAGCGTCAATGTAACCGTCATGTCACCTGCGCACGTCCACAACCCCTTAAGCACCAAAAGCTCCTGAGGTGTAAAATGTTCAAAACCATCCACCCAGATTTCAGCACCGCAAATGTAGCGTGATCGCTCTAATCGTTCTGCAAGCAATGGCAGATAATGCTCCGTGTCCAAGTACCGATCCGCTAAATAACGCTCCAGTTCATCATAAATCAGATGCATATCGTGCAGCTTATCAGCGAGAAACCCGTTTCCTTCACCTTCATTCCGCCGGATCAGTGCTTCCTGCTGGACAAGCAAGTCTTCCGCCGTCATTCCATGTCGTACGAGTTCGCCGTACATCTCTTCTAGCTGGTCAGTAAAGCCGTTCCGATCCATTGCGCGACCGAATACACGAAGTTCTCCGCCTCGCTTTTCAAGAATCCGTCGCAGTATCATTTTCATTCCTGTACTATCTATATGTATACGGGATAATCCGCCTACCTCCTGCAGAATCTTCCATGCCAGACGGCGAAAACTAAACACCTGGGCACGCATCGTACCAGATACCCCTGCCTGAGCGGCTAATTCATATTCAACTTGGAAGCTCATCTGTTGCGGTACGAGATAGATAAGCGGTGCCCCCATCGGTTGCTGCTGCTGCCGATCACGGATTTCCCGGATGCAATGTGCACTCTTTCCGCTGCCAGCACGTCCTACGATAATACGAAGGGCCATCATTTTCCAACCCCTTTTTCCATGATTTCTCTATTATACTTTAATTGTATAGCAGAACATTCATTCGGACCACTACATATTTATGTTCAGATAAGTCCATGCCTGCTATACAGTTCGCCTTTTCTATTCTCCAAATACTTCATTAGCTGCTCCTCTCTTACTTTATATACATCCGATAATTCAATGGAAGCTATAATTATTTCTTCGTTATTTCCGCCCTTTTCTATGAAATGTCCCTCAGGAGAAATCAGTGCACTTTCCCCAAAAAACAGTGTATCTCCTTCAAGCCCCACTTTATTGGTCGCTGCCATGAACACTTGATTTTCCAGCGCTCGTGCTTGTAGAAAAATTCCTTGATGCGGTTGATACGGGACGTTATGTGCGTTTAAAACCATAATTAATTCCACTCCATGCATCGCATAAATTCGGGACATTTCCGGAAATTCCACATCGAACGTCATCATAAGAGCGATATTTCCAGCTTTCGTATGGAATACAGGAAATTCCTCTCCTGGTGTGAAAAACTCTTTTTCCTTGTCAAACAAATGAATTTTTCGGTACACCCCTTTGATGCTCCCGTCTTTTTCAATAAATACCGCCGAGTTGTAGTAACGGTTTTCGTAACGTTCCGCAAAGCCAAGAATTGTGCCCACTCCCGTTTTCTTTACTTTCTCCTGGATGGTTTGTATACTTTCTCCATCTACCGGTTCAGCCAATGCTTCAATTTCATGTTGAATAGAAAAGCCTGTCAAAAACAGTTCCGGAAATAATACGTAATCTACGCCTTTCTCTTTACATGTTTGAATCGTTGTTAAGACACGACCTACATTAAGATTTTTATTGAATAATACGCCTTTCAGCTGTGCCAGTGCAATCGTTACCATATGGGTGACTACCTTCCTTCTTCACGAAATTCTTTTAATTTCTTTACAATGGTCGATTGATCGACTTGTAGTGCTCTCGCTGCTTTGTACGTACTTTTATATAAGTCATACGCTCTTACAATCAATTCTTTCTCCAGCATTTTTTTTGCTTTTTTTAATGGTATTATGTCATTTCCTTTATCATAACAGGAAGAAGCATTTTCACTCAAAGAATGAAAAAATGATGGCAGGTGTGTAAGCTGAATTTCATTTTCTTCAGTTGTGATGAACAGCCTTTCAATAATGTTCTCCAATTCTCTTACATTCCCTGGCCATTCGTACTTTTTAAAAACTTCCTCGACCTCAGGATGAAACGTCTTAAAAATACCGTATTTATTGATTTTCTGCTTTAGAAAATGGCGTGTCAAATCGGTGATATCCTCGACTCTCTCACTTAGTGGTGGAATTTCAATTGGAACAACGTTAAGTCTATAATACAAGTCCTCACGAAATTTCTTCTGCTGAACAAGCTCCAGCAAATTTTGATTTGTAGCTGCAATGACACGAACGTTAACAGGAATAAGCTTGGTTTCTCCAATAGGCCGGATGCAATTCTCCTGCAATACTTCCAACAATTTGACCTGCAGATTCAGCGGCAGTTCTCCTACTTCATCTAAGAACACCGTGCCCTCATTTGCAGACTCAAAAATCCCCTTCTTGCCTCCTCTTTGTCCTCCCGTAAAGCTTCCATGTGTATAACCAAACAGTTCGGCTTCCATAAGCGCCTCCGGGATCGCTCCGCAGTTTATAGAGATAAAGTTTCGGCTTGAACGGGCGCTGTATTTATGAATGAGCTTGGCAATCATGCTTTTGCCAACACCTGATTTTCCCAGCAGCAGAATGGATGAATCAACGTACGATATTTTTTTTACAATCTCCATAATCTCTTTCATCTTTGCCGAACGAGCAATGAATGCTTCCACATCCAGTTCATCTTCTTTTTCTCTTGTATCTTCCATCTGTTTTTTAAGCATGGATACTGCAATGAACGTTTTTTCATCCGTCCTGGCAAGGAACACTTGAACAGGTAGAATCTCAATCTGAAGCACACAATGTTTTTCCATAGATTCGAGCTTCTTCTTTATCATATTGGTAATAAATTCAAATTCTTCTTCATTAAAGCAGGAATGCAACATATCTGTTTGAGGACTGCTAAACAAATTGTCATTCTCTTTATTTACCATATGAAGCATCCAATTCTCTTGTATTTTTAGCTTATGAATCATCTGTATCCTCCTGTTAGCTCTTAACCAATGAAAAAAATCATCAGATGATTTTTTTCATTGGTTAAGCTTATAAAACGCTTTAAAAGCATGTATAAACGAAAATCTTTTGTTCCCCTCTTTTTATGCCAATGATTTTTTTCATCGTTTTTATTTATTATAATCGTAAAATTCTCCATTTTACAGTAAATTTTGATTTGGCATTATTTTTGCTTTTATTAAGAAATACGAAAGGAGAAATACATCAAGAAATCCAGAGGAGGTTTTACATGAAAGCTAATCAACCATGGTGGGGATTCGTATGAACAATACACATTCCCCCCATTTTCGTCGAACATTGACACTTATGCCGCTTGTAGTGCTCGGTCTTGCCTATATGGCTCCAATGACAGTGTTTAATACGTACGGAGTTGCAGCACAGACAACACATGGAATGGTACCGGCAGCATATGCCTTTGCACTGTTAGCTATGCTGTTTACAGCTTATAGCTATGGCAAAATGGTGAAAGCGTATCCTGTTTCTGGCTCGGCCTATACGTATACCCAAAAATCGATTAATTCACATCTTGGCTTTCTTGTCGGATGGGCTGTATTACTGGATTACTTGTTTTTGCCCATGATTAATTTCTTGTTGGCTGGTATCTTTTTATCAGCTGCTTTTCCGGCTATTCCGTCATGGGTATGGATTATTGGTTTCATCGCCGTAATTACCACGATTAATATTATTGGTATTCAAATGACGGCCAAGGTAAACGCGGTGCTTGTTTTATTCCAATTTCTCGTTACCATCCTTTTCGTGGTGCTTGCTTTGAAAGGGGTGGCTAAAGGGATAGGCATGGGAACATTTTTGTCGGTATTACCTTTTTATAATCCCGAAGTTTCCTACTCTTTCGTGCTGGCCGGCGCCTCGATCCTTTGTCTTTCTTTTTTAGGATTCGATGCTGTAACCACACTCTCTGAAGAAACGATTGCGCCTGAAAAAACGGTCCCGAAAGCAATTTTTCTTGTCGCATTTATTGGTGGATTGCTTTTCATTTTTGTATCATATGTCGCACACATCGTATATCCGGATTTTGCTTCCTTTAAAGATAGCGATTCGGCTTCTTTTGAAATTGCCGCCCATATCGGCGGTCCCATTTTTGGCTCTATTTTTCTCGCCGGAGTAATTACATCAACGATTGCATCGGGAATGTCCTCCCATGCCAGTGCAGCTCGCCTACTGTTTGCTATGGGACGTGAATCCGTGTTGCCAAAAAAACTATTTGGTTACATTCATCCGATATATAAAACGCCCAACCGTAATATTTTGCTCATTGGGATATTTTCACTTTCGGCCCTAACCGTTGATTTAGTAACAGCGGCATCCTTTATTAACTTTGGTGCACTGGTAGCATTCGCCTTCGTCAACATCTCGGTTATTTTTCACTATTATATTCGTAACCGACAGCGGGGAGTAAAAGGATTGCTTCTGTATGTATTGTTGCCATTAGCCGGAACAAGCTTTACGATGTGGCTTTGGACGAGTCTCGATAAAAAATCCATTATTTTGGGAAGCATCTGGGTTAGTCTTGGAATTATGTATTTATTGTTTTTAACAAAAGGATTCACTCAAAAGCCACCGAGCTTCGATTTTAATGAAGCAGAAGACTCCTTTACGGAAATCGAAAATCCTGCGGTTTCATCGTAAATTTATACAATCATTATCATTTAGGAGGAACGATACTAATGAACGAAAAGGTTACCATCGGACTAATTCAAGGAAAATGCGGGGAAAATATTCCTGATAATGTGCAATATCATATCGAAAAGATTAGAGAAACAGCTGCACAAGGTGCACAAATCATTTGTCTTCAAGAACTGTTTAACGCCCAATATGTCGCGCAAACCGTCTGCGTGGAAGGGTATGAGCAGGCCGAGCCGATAGACAATCCTACATTGCAAACGATGAGCCAACTGGCAAAGGAACTAGAAGTCGTTCTTATCGTACCTTTCTATGAAAAAGCGGGACGCGGATTATATTTTAATAGTGCTGCCGTATATGATGCAGATGGTTCCTATCTTGGAACAACGCGGAAAAATCATATTCCTGATGGACCTCAATATCATGAAAAGTATTATTTTACTCCTGGAAACACAGGATATCCTGTATATGAAACACGCTATGGAAAAATCGGCATCGGAATCTGCTGGGATGAATGGTTCCCTGAAGTCGCCCGTATTCTGGCTCTTCAAGGAGCAGAAATTCTATTCTATCCGTCCGCTATCGGCTCCGAGCCGGATCATCCAGAGCTCTCCACACGATATTCCTGGGAAAAAGCGATTTCTGCTCACGGTATTTCCAACGGCGTATTCATTGCCGCAGTAAACCGGGTTGGACAGGAAAAAGACATGACATTTTATGGTGGAAGCTTTGTTAGTAATCCGCTGGGAAATATCCTGCAATCGCTGGATGATGAGGAAGGGATTTTAATTCAGGAAATCGACAAGTCAGAAATTGACTTTGCGCGTAATCTGCTTCAATTTATGCGCGACCGTCGTCCGGACACATATGGACTTTTGCTTCAGCAAGAAGCATTTTCACAAAAATAAACGGCATGAAAAAAGCCTTCTTCCTAAACGGGAAGGCTTTTTCCTTTTAATCAATATTGCAGATATCTACTGAACAATCATCACAATGGTTTAGTTCCTTCAGGCGTTCTAAATCATGGATAATAATTTTCTGCTCTTTCAATGATAGAATATTTTGTGTTCGTAATTCCTGCAATGTACGGTTAATGTTCTCTCGGGTTGAACCGCAGAAGTTGGCCAGCTCACGATTCGAAATCGACAAATCGATTAAGATTCCATCCTTTATCTTAATGCCATAGCTATTGGCCATCCGAATCAGCGTAGAATATAGCGCACCCTTCTTCCCATTGAGCACCAAATCCCGAAACTTTGTCTGTGTGCGCCGGAAATGGTCGCTCATCCATTTCATAAATTCAAATGCTACATCCCTATTTTCTAGCAGCTTTTTCTCGATTGTTTCTCGGTTTATGACACCTACCTCACCATTTTCAAGACATTTTGCGCTAAAAACATATTTCGGGTGGTCGGCAAACAAAATCAATTCTCCAACAATATCGTTCTTCTGGCATATACGCAGCGTTAACTCTTTTCCTTCCGCATCGGTCTTCCCGATCTGAACCCGTCCCGCAAGAATGATATACATCGAATTCGCAAGTTCTCCCTGATGAAACAGATATGTGTCTTTTTTTATTTTTCTTGTTGTGGCACATGTCTGCAGTAAAGCCTTCAGCGGGGTTGAAAGGTTTGTCAAAAGGTAAGCACCTCGTTTCGTTGCGGTGGTGCTTTCATTATAATATGAATTCGTAAGGATTTATAGCATTTTACATTTTTTCAGACTATCAGAAAAATCATATTCCTCCCAAAAAATAACAATGGGCATGGTTGGTAAGGATGCCTATTACTATCTTGTCTGCAATACCCTACTTTTTGTTTACATAATATATTTATAGTTACTTATTGAAAAACAGCGCTTCACATTATTACCTCCTTCTCTTCCGAATGAGGCAGCATGCTATAAGTATGCTCTGGCTTTGTTATGGTATGATGAAAACGAATGATCAATAACGCTTCCCTATCAAAATATCAAATGTAATTTATCAAGGGCGTTGATTATCCAGTATGATCCAGAGTGGGTCATCACCACACTGTGCCCCAAACGGGCGTCGGTTCGTCTCCC
>NZ_KE952888.1 GCF_000466385.1 Aneurinibacillus aneurinilyticus ATCC 12856 | reverse complement strand
TTTCTTCCACCTTATGGATAATCAACAGGTGTGGCTCATCATAATAAGACACAGGTAAAACGAGCAACTTCTTCCATAATCGCTCTCTGATTCCAGCTACCACCGACTGTCCGATATGATTTAACAAATAAATAGATATTCCACTCGCTAATGCTTGAATTAACATCGCGGAAACCAAAAGAATAATTCTTCCCGTGCTCAATGAACTTAGTGAAAAATCATTAATTAGATTTTTCGTAAACAGCGGGACGAATAATCCTACTACAGTTGTGCTCACACTTAATAGTAAAGCTATACAAAGGAAAATCTTCGATGGCTTCGTTTGTTGAACCAAATGAATAAACTGACGCCATCCTTTTTGCTTCTTTACTGCTGGCATATTTATTTACACCCTCCCTAGGTTATCATTCATTTGAAATCTCACTTTCTTTCCCACAAACAGGATGGTACAAAAAATATATGAACTGAATATGAACTCAGGTATATGTATATTGCGATCTTCAATTGCAAGCAAAAATAAATCCCACTAGATCGTTACTATCCATTGGGATTATTAGTAGAACGCTACTATTTTGGCACTTCGCAACATAACCTAAGGTAAATATCTAACCTATATACATCTGATTTGATAAATCGACAAATTTTTGTGGTGAGAGGTAAGAAAAAAAGAAGGGCGGTGGGCAAGAGCGGTCGGAAAAAGACACGCTGGCCTTTTTTCTGCCGAAGCGCAGGGCGCATCCAACCTCTTCTTTTTTCCGAATCCCCTACTTCCAACCACCTGAATTTTTGTTACTACGTCAAGTGAATTCTATATAGGATGTGTTTTCATGAATAATACTCAACCGTCTTCCCGATATCCCGAAAAACCTAACTTTCTCGTGTTCCTTGTAGATGAGGAACGATACCCTCCCGTTTACGAAAACGCAGAAATTCGAGACTGGCGCAGACAAAACCTCATTACACAGCAACTTTTGAAGTCGCACGGACTGGAATTCCACAGGCATCATATCGGGAGCACTGCATGCTGCCCTAGCCGGGCAACGTTGTTAACTGGGCAATATCCTTCACTCCATGGCGTCAGCCAAACAACCGGAATTGCCAAAGAACCTTTCGACTCCGATATGTTTTGGCTTGATCAAAACACTGTACCTACGATGGGGGATTACTTTCGTGCAGCCGGGTACCAGACTTACTATAAAGGAAAGTGGCATATATCTTATGAGGATATTATGATTCCAGGTACACACATGGGCCTCTCTAGCTACAATCCACTAACAGGCGTACCGGACGAAAAAAAAGAAGAATTATATTATCACGCCAATCGTTTAGACAGCTTCGGCTTTTCCGGTTGGATCGGCCCGGAGCCTCACGGTAAGAACCCCCGAAACTCCGGTTCTTCCGCTGCTATCGGCCTGAGCGGCAGGGATGAAGTCTATGCTGCGGAAGTTGTTGAACTTATCGAGTCCCTCAATCATGAGAACATTCATAATAAGAATGCCAAACCGTGGTTAATCGTCGCTTCATTTGTAAATCCGCATGATATTGTTCTATATGGCGCTCTTACCGTGCACCTGCCTACGTTTCGGTTTGAGGTGGAGCCTATGCCAGATGTTCCCCCTCCTCCCTCTATAAATGAGCCTCTGCTCACGAAACCGCGCTGTCAAACAAGCTATCGGGATATTTATCCCAAAGCTCTACAGCCTATTTTCAATCAATCTTTTTACCGTAAGCTTTACTACCAGCTGCAAAAAAATGCCGATCGACAAATGTTTAAGGTATTTAAAGCCCTTACCCGCTCTTCTTTCTACGACAATACGATTGTTATATTTACTTCCGATCATGGCGATTTGCTTGGCGCTCATGGCAACCTGCATCAAAAATGGTACTGTGCCTACGAGGAAGTTCTGCATGTTCCTTTCCTTATTCATAATCAGCAGCTTTTCCCGCAGCATAAACATTTTCATGCACTTACAAGCCATGTAGATCTTCTGCCTACCATGCTTGGACTTGCGAATGTTGATATTGAAGTGATTAAGGATCGATTGCAAAGCAAATTTAGCGAAATCCGTCCCTTTGTGGGACGTGACCTCACTCCCTTTATCTTGGGAAAAAACCAAATTACGATAGCCAATGAACCGATTTATTTCATGACGGACGATGATGTTACCCGAGGCCAGCACCAAATAAATCCACTGGGAGAGCCATACCCATCTGTTATTCAACCTAACCATGTCGAATCTGTCATTACACCCCTGCATCGAGATGGGAAAAGGGAATTATGGAAGCTCTCCCGTTATTTTGATAACGTCCAATTCTGGAGCCATCCCGGAATAAAAGATGAAACCTCCCAGCCCATTTGGGGCCCGGCTTTCGAGCAAGAACCCCATTGGATGACTCAGGTCAAAACGAAACCGGAGCACGACGAATACGAGCTTTATAATTTAACGGATGATCCCCTGGAAACATGCAATCTTGCCCACCATTCATTTGCAACGCAACATACAAGAAGCATTCAGGCCTGGATGATGCACATTCTTGAAGAACAGCGGAAACAAAAGCGTTTATACCCCATTCAATTAAACAAGTAATAAAACTTAACTATACATTTAAGTAAGCTTTTTTCCTGGAAGTGAGTCACTTCCAAAAATGCTTTAGTAACAAAAAATAAATCCTACTTCCTGATCGAAAGTAGGATTTGCCATATTAAAATATTCATTTATGCCATCAACAATTCCTTGAGCAACCCGTTCTTGAAACTCCGGATTAAGCATAGTCATATTTTCGTTATGGTTACTCATAAAACCAACTTCAAGAAGCACTGCTGGCATTTTGGTATCGCGCAATACTACAAGGTTCGGCCTAATCTTCACGCCTCGATTTTTAAATCCAGTCGCTTTAATAGCGTGCTTATGCATCACTTCGACAAGTTTTTTGTCCTGCTGTGTTCCATTGTAGAGGGTTTCCGTCCCACTTGCGCTTGGTGCTGATGTCGCAGAATTAATATGAATAGACACAAAAATGTCTGCCTGTTTATCATTTGCTATATTTGCCTTTTCTTTAGGCTGTTGTTTTACTTTCTTCTTCATCAGTTCTTCGTCAAGTTCACGCGTTCGTGTCATGATTACATCATAAGAGGGATTATTTTTAAGTTTACTTTCAACTCGCTCAGCAATCATAAGGGTTAAATCTTTTTCTTTGTTCCCAATCGTTCCGGTTGCCCCATTATCCTTGCCACCATGTCCCGCGTCAATAACCACCTTAAAGATATTTTCTCCCGTTGGCCGCTCTTCTTTTTGAATTGGTTCTTTCTCCGTTTCCTCCAAAGCTGGAAGCGGCTTTGGAGTTGGTTGCATTGTAGGCTCTTGATTCGTTTCTACTTTTATGTAGGGGGCGTTTGCGTAGCCAAGCTTCTTCTTATATTTGACCTGGTACCATTCCCCTTGCCTGGAAACCACCTCGACTACTTCACCTTTTTTCATCCATGCAAGCGCCGTTGACTTTACATCCGGCTTTGCCCGCAAAGCAAGCGAAGTGGTTACGTTTACAGTTCCTGTATTCACCTGTACAGCAGCATAAACGTATGTCGTGCTTGTCCAAACAAACCAAAAAACACTTATGTATACTATTGTTCTAATGTAGCGCAACTGTTCTCTCCCCCCCTTCATAAATTTACTATATATAGTAATACTTACATCCTCCTAAGAAGTTGCCCTATAAAACTCAATTTTTATAAACTAAGTTATCGGACACACTAAAGAAACAACTTGCCTGTATGATGTAATCACAGTTGCAAATATACAAACGCAAGATTATCAAGTTATCACCAACTTATTATCAACTTGTAAAAGTTAGTTTAGCTGTTGTGCCTCTACCAGGTTCAGATAAAAAGCTCAGCTCTGCCTCATGATTAACAGCGATCTGCTTACAAAGCGTCAAGCCTAATCCCGCTCCGCCGCCAGAGCGGCTACGGGAAGAATCTACCCGATAGAACGCCTCTGTAATATGAATGAGATGCTCCTCCGTCATTCCCTTGCCGTTATCCTGGACAGAGATTACTTTATGCCCATCCTCCAGATCAGCGACCAGCTTGATGATTCCACCCGGACTACATGCTTTCATCGCGTTATCGATCAAGTTCACGAGCAGTATATGCATTAGGTCAGCATTGCAAAACAGCGTGTCAAAGCGATACTCATAAATAATCCGGATATTTTGCTCTGCTGCCTTCATGGAAAGGGATTGCTCGATTCCGTCAACCAGTTCTCCCATACGAATGCTGCTCCGCTCAATCTTATTTTCACGAAGGGTTGCCAAATCCAGCAAATGATAAGCAATATTTTGAAGCCTGCGACTCTCAGACATAATGTAATTGGTCGCAAACAGCTTATCCTCTTCCGTACGAACAATCTTCTGAATATATTCCGCATATCCGTAAATAGCAGTTAGGGGTGTTCTGAGCTCATGAGCCAAATTATCCACAAATTGCTGCTTCTGCTCTGCGGCTGTAGCCAGCTGCTGTATCTGACGCTGAATTTCCTCCGCCATATGATTGAAGCTCTGTGCCATTTCGGAAAGCTCATCATGCCCGGATACTGGAAGCCTGGTTTCATATGCGCCAGCCGCGATATTACGGGAGATTTGAGAAATCTGCGAGAGAGGCTTGAATATTCGATTAAGCAATAAAAGAAGACCTAAGGCGAGCAGGCTAGAGAGAATAAATCCTGCGAAAAACAGCATATTTTTCATTTGTTTCCATGCAGTGATGGCATCAGTCGTATCATAAAGATAGACCATTGTATAAAAATCATAGGGCGCTGGGAGCTGTCCCGAAACCATTATATAGGTACGGTCATCTAATTTTTTTATTGAAACCAGACGATTTCCACCCCCAAGTGGTTCCAAAAAGCTACCCGGCAGTATGATTTCTTGCCGATTGGAATAGACAAGCTGATCGCCCTTGTAAAGCGCCAGTTTGACCTTTTTATCCCCGGACAAATAGCTGTATGGCTGGAATAAAGAGGCTAAAGAGTTCCCAATATCAATTCCGCGACTTTCCACGGCATGAAAATCCTTTAGAAGCGCAGATGTTATGAAATAATGCTCGTCCAAGCTTTTTTCTTCCGCACGATGAACCATATCTTTAAATGTCGTGACACAAATTATTGCTATTCCAAGATTAAAGGAGAGCAGAAAAAGTATAAGGGTTGTTAAAAAGGTGCGGTATTTCATAGGCTTGCCTCCAAGTGGTGTACCAACCTGCAGGCAGCTTTTACCGCATTTTTCTCAACCAATATTGCTCGCTGTGTTTGCATATGTACGGCTGCCAAAATGATTCACCTCTTTTTTATAATCATATTATTATTGCTTTGTCATTGGATTGTAAAATGTGCGTTACCGCAAATGAATCGACTCCCGTTGAATTAGAACACTGAGGGCGTGGTTAATCGTGAAAAGCCGCCTACATTGTGGCGGCCTAAGGTCTGAATATACATTTACTACTCAAGAAAATAGCTCAATCCATTTCAATAACCCTCATAAAGGGTGTCTCGTTTCCATTGGCAGGAGAATCTGACTTTTCAAGCTCTTTGACCTTTTCCTGCAACCGCTTCATGTCCTTTTCACTGGATTCCAATGCATGCTTAGTCGGCGTACTATAACCGATAGTGAGCAACGCTTTATCATATCGGGAGAACGTCATCGTAGCAAGTTCTCCGTTTTCGCCTGTGACGTACATGGTGATATCCGGATCATTGTCCATGTAGCCCTGGTTGTTGTATTTAACAGATTTAACCGGGCTGTGAACAACGTTATATTTCTCCGCCAGCTTCCTTGCTAGCTCGACATATTCCTGTGGTTTTTTATGAAGCGCAGGATCAAAGGCTAGTGAAACTTGTTTATCCAGCGTTCTGCTGCGGCCTATGCCAAATAATTCCCCCGTCACAGAGTCCACTTCAAAAAAATAACTAAGCTTGTCATTGATATGCACATCAGCGTACCAACGCGAACGGGGAAGGTTTTCGTTTGCCTCGTTGTACCCCATTTCAATCACTCTACCCTCCAGGTTCAGATCAAATATTTCCCAAAGGGCCTGCGCACCGATTTCCGCTGCCGCCTCTTTTGTCATGTCCTTGCTGGTTGGCTTTTGGCTGCGGTAGGATTCAAGGTCAATTTCCCCTACCGTGTAATTCGCTTTTTTGTAGCCTGCCGGTAAACTTTTTTGTGCCGCTTTGGATGAACTAGCTGTATAATTCGCATAGCTTGTAGGGACCGTGTCCGTCTTTTTGAATTCCGCCGCGGTCACTGCCTGTATGAGTCCCTGGAACAGCAATGTGCTGCCCCCAATGACTACCGCAGCCGCCAATATGGTTTTTTTAAAGCCTTTTCTTTTTAATCTGTTTGCTTTCATCTTAATTTCTCCTTCCTAGTTTTGTTTGTAATTACAATAAGCAGTATAGAATGGCCAGATTATAGAATCATCATCAAGTGATTATGAAGTTGTAAAAGTTATTCTTGCTGTCATTCCTTCACCGGGATTTCACCTCTACACCTCCAGACGATACCCCATTTTATAGACTGTTTTAATTCTGGACTCCATGTCTAGCTTCTTCCGTAGCTTTTGGATATGAACATCCACTGTCCTGGTATCCCCTACATAGTCATAGCCCCAAGCGAGCTCTAGCAACCTATCCCGAGATAGAGCAATATTGCGATTGTTCACTAATACTTCTAGCAAATCGAATTCTTTGGGCGTGCATTCAACCGGATGTTCATTCAGAAATACTTGTCTGCTCTCAAAATCAATTTTTATCCCATCTAACTTAAAATTATTGCTCTCCTTCTTGGTACGTCTTAGCACTGCATCCACCCGTGCCAACAATTCCAGCATCTCAAATGGTTTGACCAGATAATCATCAGCGCCGAGCGTCAGGCCCTTCACCTTATCCGATAAGTTGCTTCGCGCCGTTAGGAAAATAGTGGGTATTCCTTGAATTTGTTGAAAAACCTCATACCCATCAATCTCCGGGAGCATAATGTCCAGCAGGACGAGATCAACTTCCTGCTGTGCCAGCTCATGAATTGCTGCCCTCCCATCAAAAACAGAAATACATGTATGTCCTACCGATTGTAGATTTCTTTTGATTAACTCATTAATTGAAACCTCATCCTCGACAATTAGGATTGTTGCCACTAGGATCACCTCTTCATTAGCATAGCATGACAATGTAATAGAGTTGTAAAAGCCACGCTAGCATAAATAATATGGTAGTTAGTGGACAAACTGAGAGGAGAGCCGCCAGCGGTTACACCGTGTATGAACCGGAGGAAATCCAGTTTACACGAAGCCGCACAGGGGAATGTCATAGCGGCCTCCCTCCTCGATTCACTGTGTCGTCCGCAATAGCAAGTTAAAGGCGTCTATAATGTATCGTTCAAAGGTGAAACCTTTGGTTGGATCATTATCATGATTGCTGACATTCTGGTCACCTGGGCTTTCTATGTGTTTCTAAAGCCAATTAATAAAAGCCTTTCATTGCTTGGCGCATGGCTTCGCCTTACCTATACGACTATATTGGGAATTGCCATACTGAACTTAATATTTGTGCTGCTTCTCCCAAGACATACAAACTATTTATCCTCATTTAACATCGAACAAATTCAAGCACTTATGATGCTATTTTTTGAAGCATTCGAATTTATTTGGTCTATTGGTTTGATCATTTTTGGTGGGCATTTGTGATAAATCAGGATAACATAATAAATTATTATTAAAGAGATGCAGAAAACTTCTTTCTACTTTCTAGATGTATTGACGGAAAATGCACGGGGGGAGAAATGGACCTCTGTCAATAGGTTGGACACATGGAATCGGGAGAATCATACTGTTAGTTGGTACATGCGTTCATATTGATTGGGCGTGAAGTACCCAAGCAAGGAATGTATTCCCTTTCCATTGTGGAAACAGGCAATGTACTCAAAAATATGTCTCTTCGCTTCTGCCCACGTAGAAAAAGTTTCAAGGTAAATGAATTTCTTTTTTAATACGCTATGAAAAGATTCGATACAGGCGTTATTATAACCGTTACCTTTACGGCTCATGCTGCCTTTCATACCAGAGGATCAGGCGTTTCTGATACTCGCCAGATATAGCCATCTCTTCTGGATAGGAATGTACATAATGTCGGCCATCCACACCTGGTTCGGTGCCCGAATGCTAAACTTCTGTGCAAGCACGTTGTCGTGAATAGGTGGATTGTCTAGAATTGGTCATGGCCTTGTACTCCTTAATGGTACGGGACTTTAACCCCAGCTCTTTCACCAGACGAGTCACTGTTTTTTCTAACGCCTGAACGTCCTTCTGTCTCAGAAGAGATAGCGCATCGTCTTTTTTAAAATCTCATTCTCCTCCTCTAAATCTCGAATTTTCTTTTGGAGATCCCGTAGGGCTTTCTCTCCCGGTTTTAGCTGACCACTCATTCTTTTTGAACTCAGCCTATAAACAAGAGCCGTTCAATTTAAACGATTCATTGACTTAACTTATGCTATACATGTTGATTCAAAGAAACGTATTCTTGCCCAAAAGAGAAATTAAGGAAATAGCTTCAGATGAGGGCTGATTTTCTTAACCCTTTCCTATCGATAAAAAAATACCGGACAAGCCCACTACTGTGGATTAAGGATGCTAACTTCAATACACTTCCCTTTACACCCATACCCACGTTTAATGATAGCGATAAGTAGTTGGTGCCCAACTCTCGATGAACATTTCTTCGAAATAACATAGAATTCCCGAATAATACCAGATCTAACTGCACTTATTTGTAAAGGGTTAGAGGATAGAGGTTAGTTTCCTTGAAAACGTTTTATTTAAAGAAGCCCCTAACAAAGATTATGATACCTCCAATTAATAAACTAAAATTAAAAACCATTAAACTCGCTGTTCCTTCAAGACCTTTTACCCCTGAAAGAATAGGAACAAGTAATGGATAACTTAAAAGTGAAATAGCAATTAGGGCCATGCCTATGAATATTCTATTATCCTTTTGGTTCTTAGTTAAAACAAAACAAGTACGTACGATTACAAAGGCTATAACAATTAATATCAACACTAACATTAAATCCACCCTTTTTTCACCATTTTATCATATATTTACATATCTTCTTTCCATCTTAATGAGAAATATTTACTTCGTTTAAGAATAAATTTTTTTGTATTCCTATAGGGTACATCAGCTAAAAATACGATTTCCCTTTGTTTTACTACTGTGTTTCACATACGAATTACTCTTTATAAAGGCAAAAGCTTAGCGAATACAATATGCTGTATATTAATGATGAACTGCTTTTAACCACTATTTCCAACTACATTAAAAACACCCGTAACCACTAAACTATATAAATTTAATTCACCAAATTTATAAATAATACCCTTTTTCCTACATATCCATTTGTGAAATGGAAATAAACTGGTGAAATAAATGTATAAAAGGGGGAAAAATAGGAGGGATGTGCAAATTGAAGAAAGCAGGAAAGATTTTTGGCTGGATTTTCACCATAACCTTGTTATCAATTAGTGATCTAGTCATCTCATTTAAGAGCGGTATGCAAGGAAGCGATGAGGAACGTGAAAAAATTAAAACACAAGCTGAAAATTATGTAAGAGAAAGGTTTAAAAAACCAATGAGAGTATACGATACATTCTTTGATAACATAGGAAATTAGCAGTATTTTGACTATGCAGCCAAGGTACAGTCCATTGATGAAAATAATCTATCTTTCTTTATTTATTATAATGAGGAAACGAAACAAATGGAGGATAACTATGTGGCGAACAAATGGAGAAACGCTGTAGAAAAAGATTTACTCCCTTTTGTAGAGAAAGAGGGGGGGAAACTAGATAGCCCATCGGTCTTATATGACGATCGGGTAGGATATGAATATAACATTAATGTAAATAATACACCTACTTATCATACGATAACAGCTAAGCCAACAATCCTTATCACTCTTCCCCGGGAGAAAGAAGTAAAAGATAAGGAAGGATATGATAAAACAATAGTTTTTATGAAAGAACAGCCAACATGCCAATGTGGTGTTTAGATACATGAAAGATGGGGCCATTTTAGCGGAAGGGCAGGTTTACCTCGAATTTGAACCGAGGATACAGGTTTTGCAGACCGGTGACTTACCACTTGGCTATGCCACCATGTATTCTTGGACAGAAAAGCTATAGGTTTTTTCCACCCTCGTGATATAGACCCTCCTTTCTTTCAAGGAGAGCTAACATTTGAAAATATCCAAGGGTATTATCGACATCATAATTTCTAATACAATCTAACAATTTAATTTTCAATTCTTGGGACAAATCCTCTCGATTTTGTAACTTTGTCTGTTTTAATGATTGATCAATCTTAGGAGAAAATAAATCAATGACTTTTTCTAATGAATCATTATCAAATCTAGATTGTTTAACTAAAGTATATAGATTTTCTTTCATTTGAATCTCCCCTTACTTACACATTTTCTATAATTTTTCTCAGTTTATTCAAGGCCTTTTTATAGCTCTTTGAAACGGCTTGCTGGGATTTATTTAGATGAACAGCAATTTCAGAGTCACTTAATCCATATATGCCAAGCTTAGCAGTTGTCGTTGATTTTCTGTTAATTTCTGAACTGCTTGAGGGTGTCCTAAAAGTGATGAGGTACCCTTCTTCGATACCGTATATACGTATAAAAAATAGCAAGTAACCCATATATTGCATTCCATTTGGGATCAAACAACCTTTTTGGTCAGCCTCATCCTCAATTTTGGATGAATCTACACAAGCTTCTTGCTCGTCCCTTTTGTTAGACGATACTAATAAATCAATTTCATAAATCTGGGGCCAGTAACCACAAGAGTTTCTAGGCATGGAAAAAAGGAGTACCTCCCCAAATCTCGAATAAGTTAAGCACGACCAAAACTCTAGAGATAGGATGGTGACTCCTTGTGTCCATTATACGACAAGGAAGCCTATTTAGCATTCAAGATTTATATGATTTAGAACCTACCCAACGTTTTGAGGCGATCTTTTCAACAATAGACATTGAACCCATTCTTTTTTCACTATCGAAAAAAACGAATCATTCGTATTTGAAAAATTGATTGCTGATCAACTCGATGTTCCCCTAGAGACCCTTCGTTCTCAAATGCTGATAGAACCCGCTTGGGAAGTTAAGAAAACCAGCGAAGGGAAGAATGTTTTTTGGTATGGCTTCAAGGGACACCTTGCCGTAGGAACCAAGAGTCAATATATTCTCCAATCCATCATGTCATCGGATAGCTTGAATGATGGAAAAGCAGCCATTCCTTTGCTTAAAGGTTTGCAAAAACTGCCCTTATCCGTTCGCTACGGCATCATGGATGCAGGGTACGGCTCTGTTCCAATTTACCAACAGATTTACCGTATGGAGGCTCATTCCATCCTTGCTTACAACAAGCGGAATGAAGGTGAAACGCTCGGATTTGATCCACGCTTTGCCCCTACATGCGTACGAGAATATTTATATCGTTACGATAGCTATGACCCAAAGTACAAAACACTTACGTTTGCCCGTCCAAAAGAATGCAAGGATTGTCCACTAGCCCTGGATTCTCTCTGCCAAAAAATTTATAAAACCTGGATAGAGACGGATATACGACGGCACACAGCTCCTGCTCGTGGAACAAAAAAGTGGGAGGAGCTCTACGATCAACGTACGGTGGTCGAACGTGTTATCGCCTATTTAAAAGAATTCTTTCAACTCAACCATGTTCGTTACCGAACAGGTAAAAAAGCAAAATTTCACTTTGACCTTGTTACCCTTGTTTATAATGCTCCGAAATTGGCAGCCGATCGAATCGGAAAAGAACTTAAAAAAACTCCAACCTAAGTAGCTTACCTTTTTGAAAATTGCGATTTCCCGCTAGGTGAAGTCTGCCTCTTATTTGAAAAAGCAATTATGAAATTGATTCAATCGTAAGTTTTCTTAATAGGGGCAGTATAAGCTCTTGAAAAATATGATTTATGAAATTGATTCGATTAAGGCTATAAAAAAGAATTGATAAAAAGCGCTGTCAAGAAATGCTGACGTCGCTTTTTATTTTGGGGCATTACCAATAAATCTGATACTCAAGTAATCAGATTATTTTTTCGTTTTTGTGTATACCAATGATACCAATAATAATATTAGCGTTATTATTGAGCTTCCTTTTAAAACAATTAATATGTATTCAAATGTATCCACATATGTTGTTATCTGAGTTCCACCATCATAAGTACTATTTTTATATGGAGTAAAAGCCAACATAATTACTAAACCTAAAAAGAAAAAAAGTGGAGAATTTTTCAGTGTGTTCAACCTTATCCCTCCTTTATGATATATTATAATATGTTTTTCCTTTTTTTTGATTTAGTTACTTAAAATAGTATAAAAGGGGCTGTCCTCATAGCCATCAAGTTAAGAACATGGCATAAAAAGACAAAAAAATGACCATCCTTATTCAGTATGAATCTGAAAATGAAAGGATGGTCTTTCCTTTGTCTTTACCTACATTATCTCCTCAAAAAATAGATTGGATACCCTTTTTACGTACGTTTAAACAAATTTTCTCTTCCTAACATCTAAGCGAAATCGAAAAATGAAACCGGAAGATTTTATCGCCCTGTGTGCTTTTTATCACGAAGAAACAGGGATGAAATCATTAAGTCAGCTATGTGCTACCTTATATGATGCCAAAAATGTAAATGTCACAGAAGAAGAAGGGACAGAGAAGAAAAGTGGAACCAACGACGAAAAAAGATGAAACACACCTCCAAACATCGCCAAACGCATCCCATTTACGCTTACCCTATTGAGACAATAAAAAAAAAGCAGGATTATTTCTCCCGCTTCATATCCTCATTAATTTTTTCTTGAAACATTCGTTCCCTCAGAAAAATAACCATTCGATATTTTAGAATTAATTATATTTTTGGTATATCAATTACCCTTCGAGGGCTTATTAACTACTCCTTCTTCTAAATGTTTACCCTTCTCATTTGTATAGTCAAATTGAAATACCCTATTTTCTTCTGGCGAATAGTTGTAGATATAAGTTGCATTAGGTTCATCAGAAAAAACAACTTTCACATTGTTTTCAATAACAGGATTCCCCACATATTTTGCGTTGTGGACAGCCTTAAGTTCTTTTATATCCGATTTTTTATAACCTTTTTCGTTAATTAAGTAATTTTCAACTCTTTTTTCAAGTAGTTTCATTTCTTTTTCATCTACACCAAAAAGATAATTGTAACCATATACACCACAACCGACTAATCCCAAAACAAATATAATTATGGATATTCTTAACACTTTATTTGTTGTCAATTCAATATCCTCCAGTAATAATATTAAATGTTTATAATTTGAATCAATTTCATAATTGCTTTTCCAAAAAAGC
>NZ_KE952887.1 GCF_000466385.1 Aneurinibacillus aneurinilyticus ATCC 12856 | reverse complement strand
CTACTTTGGATTATACTGGATAATCAACATCCTTGTTGTAAAATATCAAATGTGCTCTATGTAGCCGACTTTCCTTAAAATGGATTAGGAAGAGTCGGCTTTTTTATCTGCTGGAAAAATATGAATGAGCAAGAAAAGAAGATGAAATTGCACAGCATAAGAAAGTACACAATGTCGTAGAAAAAAGCACTTATCCACCAAAAAATAAAGCGATAATATTCAGATAAATAAAAAATGAGCCTTGATTTCGAAGGGGGAGCTACTATGAATATGATCGATATGTCCGTGATTATCCTTTATCTGGCTATCATCGCTTTTGTTGGATTACTAGGTGCGCGAAAAGCAAAGACGTCGGAAGATTATATTGTGGCAGGCAGAGACTTAAATTTTCCGATGTATTTCGGATGTATGGCCGCCTTAACATTGGGTGGGGCCGCTACTATCGGTACAGCGAAGCTAGGATACCAATCGGGTCTATCCGGCATGTGGTTTGTTACCTCTCAGGGGATTGGCCTTGTTCTGCTCAGTCTTTTTCTCGCAAAGAAAATATTTAATTTGCGGGTGCTGACTATTAGTGAAATGCTGGAGAATCGATTTAGTGTTGAAGCGAGGCTCATTAGTTCGTTAGTTTCTATTACGTATACGGCTATGCTAACTGTCACGCAAATCATCGGTATTGGAAGCGTATTAAAAGTATGGCTGGGATGGAATTTTACCCTATCTATCATTGTGGCAGGTGGAATTGTCCTATTCTATACTGTATTAGGAGGCATGTGGTCAGTGACGATGACAGACATTGTCCAATTCATTGTGATGAGCATTGGGATTTTTGCTGTCATGCTTCCAATGAGCCTTTCCAAAGCCGGAGGATGGGCAGGATTGCATGAGAAGCTTCCATCAACTTATTTTGATTTGAGTGTAATGGGCGGGGCTGATATCTTCAAGAGCTTGCTGCTGTATGCATTAGGCATTGTTGTGGGACAAGATGTTTGGCAGCGCGTTTTTACGGCACGTAGCTTAAAAACATCCCGGTACGGACTAATCGCGGCAGGGGGATATTCGCTTCTGTATGCTATTACTGTCGCCATCATCGGCATGTGCGCATTTGCTGTACTTCCTGCTATCACGGAGCCGCAAAACGCTTTCGCAAGCATGGCAGTTACAACGCTCCCTCCCGGCGTATTGGGAATTGTGCTGGCCGGTGTCCTCTCTGCGCTTATGTCTACTGCTTCAGGTACCTTAATCGCTTCTTCCACGCTTATTGTAAACGATATCATTAAACGGTTTTCGAAACGGGATATGAATGAAAAACGGTTTTTAATCATTTCACGACTGACCACCTTGTCTGTCGGTGTGTTTGCCATGGTATGTGCATTGTGGATTCAGGACATTCTGGTCGCATTGGATATTGCATTCGCCGTTTTGTCAGGAGCCTTGTTCTTTCCGATTATTTTTGGTTTCTTTTGGAAGCGGGTTGCGGCACGGGCTGTTTTCTATTCCATTTTGATTAGTTCAGTCGTGATTCTGATTAGCCTTATGCTAAAAGGCACGACGTCGATTGTTCCGATTTTATACGGTTTGGCTACAAGCTGTGTAACAATCGTAGTGTTCTCCTATGTTTTGCGTGACCCGGTAAAGCCTACTGTTCATGATGAAGACGAACATGTGCAAAAAATCCATACGCTGTAAGAAAAGTAGATTATTTTCCGGTAGATCTTAAAATAATCTACCAAACAGTAAAAAAACCGACTAGCTATCGTTTTGGTAGACGATACATAATAAAAGCACAAACCAAAACAGGAGAGGGAGGAAGACAAATGCAGCGACCTCTTGAAAATATTCGAGTGCTGGATTTTACGAGAGTATTAGCTGGTCCGTACTGTACGATGCTGCTCGCGGATATGGGCGCCGAAGTTATTAAAATTGAGAAGCCGGAAACAGGGGATGATACACGAAGTTTCGGACCCTTTCAAAATGACGAAAGCGGTTACTTTATGTTCCTGAATAGAGGGAAGAAGAGTATAACCTTAGATCTGAAGACGCCGCAAGCTATCGATGCGATTAAGGAATTAGTAAAGCAATCGGACGTGCTGGTGGAGAATTTCCGCCCAGGCGTAATGAAGAAGCTGGGGCTGGATTATGAATCATTACGCGAATGGAATCCTGCACTCATTTATACGTCCATTTCCGGCTTCGGACAATATGGCCCGTATAGTCAACGACCCGCATATGACCTGGTCGCCCAGGCGATGGGAGGAATGACGAGCATTACTGGACATCCGGATAAACCGCCGACACGTGCCGGGGCTTCGTTGGGAGACATGAGCGCGGCGCTTTATGCGGCATACGGCATTATGGTAGCGCTATTTCATAGGCAGCGCACAGGTGAAGGCCAATGTATCGATATTTCCATGATGGACAGTATTTTTGCCCTTCTAGAAAGCAATGTTATGCGCTATACGGTGGATCAGGTAGTGCCTGAACGTATTGGCAGCCGCCATCCAATTAGTACACCGTTTGATATTTACAAGGCGAAAGACGGCTATGTGGTCATTGCGGTGGCGAACGATTCCTTATTCAAACGGTTGTGTACGGTTATACGGCAGCCTGAATTGGCGGAAGATGAGAGATTCTATCTTGATCCGCTGCGAACAAAGCATGAAGCGGAATTGAAGACCATCATCGAAACATGGCTTGCACAGTATACCGTAGCTGAAGCGGTTGAAATGATTAATGAAGGGGGCATCCCTTGCTCGCCAATTCTAACTATCCAGGATGTGTGCGAAGATGAACACACGAAAGCGCGGGATATGCTCGTTGATATTCCTCATCCGGTAACCGGCAGCGTGAAGGTGCCGGGGAACCCTGTCAAGCTATCGCGGACGCCACCCATTATTGAGAAGTCGTCACCGATGCTTGGAGAGCATACATCAGATATATTGAAGACCCTGGTGCATCAGCAGGGATAAGACGAGGAGGAAAAGACATGAATTTTGAATTGACACAAGAACAAAAAAGCATTCGGGCCATGGTACGGGATTTTAGTCGGGAGGTGCTTCAGCCTAAGGCGGCAGAATTGGATGAACAGAATCGGTTTCCGGTTGAGCATATTGGTAGATTGGCAGAATTGGGACTATTAGGTATTGCTTATCCCGAAAAGGATGGAGGCGTTGGAGCTGATTCGGTCGCGGAAGCAATTGCAGTGGAAGAGATTACATACGCATGCGCTGCAACCGGCTCTATTCTGACGGCACACTATTTAGGAATTGATGGGTTGTTTCTGGCTGCGGGAGACGAGCAAAGACAAACGTACTTGGTGCCGGGGTGTAGCGGTGAAAAGCTGTATGCCTTCTGCCTGACAGAGCCGAATGGCGGTACAGATGTCGCTTCCATGAAAACGAATGCCAGACTGGATGGGAATGAATACGTACTGAACGGCACAAAGCATTTCATTACCAACGGAGCGGAAGCGGATGTTTTAGTCGTATACGCCAAAACGGATACATCTGCTGGTTCACGAGGCATTAGCGCATTTATCGTTGAAAAAGGTACACCGGGTTTAACGTATGGAGCCGGGGACGATAAAATGGGAATTCGCGGGGCCCGTACGCATGAAGTTATTTTCGATAATTGTCGCATTCCGAAAGAAAATCTTGTTGGGCAGGAAGGTGATGGGTTTAAAATTGCTATGACGGTAGTCGACCGGGGACGTATTGGCATTGCAGCTATGGCGGTCGGCTTATCCCAGGCGGCATTGGATACGGCGACAGCTTATGCAAAAGAGCGGATCGCTTTTGGAAAGCCGATTTCAGAGTACCAGGGGCTGCAGTGGATGCTGGCTGAGATGGCTGCAGATGTTGAGACAGCACGGCTATATACGTATTATGCTGCCAGCTTAAAAGATCGTGAAGGATACCGACTCTCCAAGGAAGCGGCCGTTGCCAAGCTCATCGCCTCGGAGGCTTCTCACCGAGTCGTACATAAAGCGGTGCAAATTCATGGGGGATTTGGTTACATGAAAGAGTATCCGGTGGAGAGAATGTACAGGGACCAGCGCATTCTTGAGATTTTTGAGGGAACATCACAGGTGCAAAAGATGGTCATCACGCATCATTTGCTTAAATAAAGATTGAGACAGAACTGTTTGCCGCAACTTTATTCTAAAGATTCAATCTATATTAAGGAGGAACGATAATGAGCTACACTCATGCTGCAAATCGTGTCATCAAAGCACCGACAGGAAATCAGCTTACATGTAAAGGATGGGTACAGGAAGCGGCCTTGCGCATGCTGATGAATAATCTGGACCCTGATGTAGCAGAAAAACCGGAGGAATTGGTCGTATACGGCGGAATCGGAAAAGCCGCCCGGAATTGGGAGTGCTTTGATGCGATTGTAAAAGCGCTGCAAGAGCTGGAAAACGATGAAACGCTGCTCGTTCAGTCTGGAAAGCCTGTTGGCGTATTCCATACTCATGAAATGGCGCCGAGGGTGCTAATCGCCAACTCTAATCTCGTTCCCGCATGGGCGACCTGGGATCATTTCTACGAGCTGGAGAAAAAGGGCTTAATGATGTATGGGCAAATGACGGCAGGAAGCTGGATTTACATTGGAGCTCAGGGAATTTTACAGGGAACGTACCTGAGTTTTGTGGAAGCAGGCAAAAAAGCATTTGGAACCGCCGATTTGACTGGACGATTCATTCTAACTGGAGGAATGGGAGGAATGAGCGGAGCGCAGCCGCTTGCCGGAAAAATGGCGAAAGCCGTTATTCTTGTAGTAGAAGTGGAACGACAGCGAATCGAACGCAAAATCAAAGAGGGGTATTGTGATTATATTTGCAATACGCTTGATGAAGCGCTCGATATGGTTAAATTGTTTACCGAAAAAGGGGAGCCCGCCTCCATCGGATTGGTAGGCAATTGTGCTGATATCTATCCCGAGTTGCTTAAACGCGGGGTCATTCCCGACATCGTTACTGATCAGACAAGTGCACACGACCCGCTAAACGGATATGTTCCACATGGTATGACCTATGAAGAAGCATTGGAGCTACGCAAGCGGGATCCGAAAACATACGAGCAGAAAGCAATGGAGTCAATGGCTGTTCATGTACAGGCGATGCTTGATTTGCAAAGCGCGGGAGCAGAAACATTTGATTACGGCAATAACATTCGTGCCTATGCGCAGAAAATGGGAGTGGAAAATGCTTTTGCGTTTCCAGGTTTCGTACCTGCCTATCTGCGTCCGTTGTTTTGTGAAGGAAAAGGCCCATTCAGATGGGCTGCACTATCAGGCAATCCGGAGGATATTTATAAAACGGACCGTGTAGCAATGGAAATGTTCGCAGAAGATGAAGCGCTTATCAACTGGATTGAAATGGCACAAAAAATGGTGAAATGGCAAGGTCTACCTGCCCGTATTTGCTGGCTGGGATACGGGGAACGACACAAATTCGCGCTGAAAGTTAATGAGATGGTAGCGAGCGGTGAATTAAGCGCCCCTATCGTATTTGGAAGGGATCATCTGGATTGCGGGTCCGTCGCTTCCCCGAATCGGGAAACCGAAGCGATGAAAGACGGTAGTGATGCCATTGCGGATTGGCCGATTTTGAACGCACTCATCAATACGTGCGGCGGCGCGAGCTGGGTGAGCATTCACCATGGGGGCGGTGTAGGGATGGGCTACTCGTTGCATGCAGGCCAGGTTCTTGTTGCTGATGGCACACCGGAAGCAGCACAACGCATTGAACGCGTGCTAGTTTCCGATCCGGGTATGGGCGTTATCCGTCATGCGGACGCAGGGTATGAAAAAGCGATTAAGGTAGCAAAAGAAAGAGGTGTTGCTATTCCGATGCTGGGGTAGCATTTTGGAGATGAAAACAGAGAAGAGGCAGGAGGATTGTATTTCCCTTCTGTCCTTTATTATTAAGTAAGCATGATATGTAAAGAAGGGGGTTGAGTATGCTGCAAACCATCTACTCTCCTACAGGAAAGGGTATTTCATGTAAAAGCTGGGAAACCGAAGCCTTACTAAGGTTATTAATGAACAGCCTGGACCCGCGTGTAGCAGAGAGCGGACAGGATTTAATCGTATATGGCGGAACGGGGAAGGCAGCAAGAAGCAAACCAATGCTGCAGGCTATTATTAAAGAATTGCAGCGGCTTGATTCAGACTCTACCTTATTAATTCAATCAGGAAAACCGGTAGCTTCATTTCGTACGTTCTCTTTTTTTCCACGCGTGCTTGCGTCCGCTGCTATGGTAGTTCCTGCGTGGGCGACATGGAAAGAATTCTCCCGTCTTGAGGAAAAGGGGCTTACCATGTACGGCCAGGCAACCGCAGCATCGTGGGCGTATATCGGTGTGCAGGGTGTGCTGCAGGCGACTTTCGAGACTATGAGCGAGGTGGCCAACCGCTACTTTAACGGATCATTAAAAGGAAAGATTGTGTTGACTTCCGGCCTGGGTGGCATGGGTTCGGCTCAACCTTTGTCTGTAACGATGAATGGCGGTGTAGCCATCGTTGTAGAAATTGACGAAAGCAAAATTCAGAAACGCCTAATGAACAATTACTGTGACATTATGGTGCAGACAATCGATCAGGCGTTGCAGTTGGCTGAAGAAGCGGCACAGACGGATAGGCCGCTTGCCATTGCGCTCGTAGGAAATGCTGCGGACGTGTATTGTGAGTTGGTGGAGCGGGGGATAACACCGGATATTGTAACAGATCAGACAGCAGCGCATGATTTGCTGCATGGATATATTCCGAGTGGTGTCTCATTGGAGCAGGCATATTTCTTACGGAATAAAAAGCCGGAAAAATATGTAGAGCTGGCTATGCAAACCGTCACAGCCCATGTTGAAGCGATGAAGATGTTTCAGGAGCGGGGAGCCATTGTTTTCGATTACGGCAACAACATTCGCGGGCAAGCGAAGAAAGCCGGATATGAGGAAGCGTTCGATTTTCCGGGATTCGTATCTGAATATTTGCGTCCATTGTATTGCGAGGGAAGGGGACCTTGTCGCTGGGTAGCCCTTTCCGGGGATCCGGATGATATTTATAAAATTGACGAAGTAATTTTATCGGAATTTAAAAGCGATGAGAGAATTTGTCGTTGGATTCGTTATGTACAGGATAAAATTTATTTTTATGGGCTGCCTGCCCGTACATGCTGGTTGAACTATAAGGAACGCGATGAATTAGGAGAAATCATTAATCACATGGTAGCGTCCGGACAACTGTCGGCTCCGGTTGCTATTACACGGGATCATTCTGAAGGAAGCACGATGGCGGCACCTACCCGGGAAACGGAAGGTATGCTTGACGGCAGTGATGCTGTAGCGGATTGGCCTATCTTAAACGGGATGCTGAATGCATGCGCTGGAGCATCGATGGTAAGCATTCAACACGGAGGAGGCGTAGGGATTGGCAATTCGATACATTCTGGAATGACCGCAGTGGCGGACGGAAGCATAGAGTCATTTGAAAAATTACAAAGGCTATTAAAAATCGATCCTGGTTTGAATATTATTCGACATGCCGATGCAGGATATTCCACGGCCCGGTCCATGATAGACAAGCTAGGAATTAAGAAGCCGCTATAAAGGGAGCGAACGTCGACAATTCTGCAGAGTGAAAGGATGTGCTTCTGGTGGGACCTACGCTTTTATTGATTTCAAATGACGATGCTACGATTCAGTTGATAGAGTCGGTCAATCAAATATACGAATTTCAATTTCAAATTAGCATATGTGAAGGCGTTTCTGATTGGGAAAGGCAGGTGCGGTATTACCACCCAACGATTGTGTATCTTGATTTTGACTGTATAGAGGAGAGTGAGCGGAGGAGAATGCTGGAAATGAGTAGACAGCCTAATACCGCTCTTTCTTATATCGTTTTGAAAACGACCTACACGATACAGGAAATGCGTATGTATTTCAAGCTTGGTGCATCGGATTGTATTTCTAAGCCGTTGAACAAAAACACATTATATTATTTGCTTCACGAAACCAAAGCGAGGGCTGCAAAGGAGGCTTTGAAAATAGAGGGGCCTATTCGGATAAAGGAATGCCTTGCTTCTATGAGGAGCAGTCTAGCATATGATTTGATTTTTGGTACGATAAAAAATTCAAAAGACATATGGGACCGAAGCAAATGGGCGGATCTAGCAACTGTACCGAATACAGCTATGGTTGTTCATATCGATGAATTTTTTCGTCTTACGAAAAATAAAAGCAAGCGATGGGAACAGTCGATTCGCAGCGAAATAATCGAGGCTATCCAGCAATTTCAAGATCATGACGTTCAGGAAGTGCTGGCTATTATAACGGCTCCCGATAAAATTGCAGTGCTGCTGTCCGTTCCGCTATGTAGCAGCAAAGCAGAATACAAGGCATTAGCTACGGCGTATGCAGGGGAGATAAAAGCATATATAAAAGAAAGAACTAGGTATACGGTCACCATCGGAATCGGTCACTGCTATGAGGACGCGCGAAACTTGCATGTATCTTATCAGGAAGCACTGCATGCACAAACGCACAAATTTTTCACCGGTACGGATACGTTACTTCATATTGATGATGCTGAGCCGTTTGTTAATGAAATGGCATTGTTGCCTGGTGATGAAATGGATTCCCTAGTAAATAAGTTAACGGTAGGTGATTTTGCGGGTGTTAAGCAAAGTATTGAACAGCTATGGAGTATCGTATTCCAAAAGCCGAATGCCGATCCTCAGGTGTTCAAGATGCAGATTCTCGATTTGCTGACCACATTGGCACGAGCCGCACTCAATGGCGGTGCCAAACCGAAAGATATTTTTTCTATTCACCTGCGGTATGCGCGTGATTTACATCGCATTGAAAATACTGTTCATATGAAGCAATGGTTTAAAGAAGCGGTAGAGCACTTCTTGGAATGTGTGCTAACCAATTATAATGAGCAGATGCTAAAGTCTGTACAAAAAGCAATCCAATACATTCATTCATATTACCTGGAAAACATCACGCTAGAACAAGTGGCGAGCCATGTTCATTTGAGTCCGAATTATTTTAGCTATATTTTCAAAAAAACGACCGGCTCCTCTTTGGTAGAGTATATTACTCATTTGCGAATCGAAAAAGCGAAAGTCATGTTAATGGATTTAAACTATACGGTCTATCACATAGCCGGGGCTGTGGGGTACAATGATGCCCGCTATTTCAGCCGCGTATTTAAGACAATAGTGGGTAAAACGCCAAGCCAGTATCGAAATGCCCTTTTAGTTCCTAAGCCGCTCGTGAAAGAAGGAATGTCTTAACAAAAAAGAGCAATTGGATAGAGAGAGCTTACTGAGCGGGAGAGGAGTAGAAAATGTGTCCATGTTGATGATTATCAATGTCCTCACTTTTATCATTTTTATAGGCTATGCGGTGTATTTGTTTGCGCACCTTGTCT
>NZ_KE952886.1 GCF_000466385.1 Aneurinibacillus aneurinilyticus ATCC 12856 | reverse complement strand
GTAAATGTCACAGAAGAAGCCTTACATCAACGGTCTAATCAACAAGCCGTAACATTCCTTAAAACCATTTTCAATTGTATTTTTCAGAAATAGCTTTCAGATTCCCTGTTAAAAATAGAAAATTTGCCATTTCATCGTATCCGAATGTTAGATTCCACTGGCTTTAAAACCCCAACCGATGATCCAGAAACAGGATATCAAGGTTGTGCACAGTCCTCTTTGAAAATCCAAGTCGAGTATGAAATGAAACAAGGACAATTTCTTCATCTTGATATTCGGAATGGAAAAGAACATGATACCACATATGCGGCTACCTTACTGCACACTGTACAACCAGGAGATTTACTGCTTCGTGATTTAGGATATTTCTCATTAAGATGGGCTAAAATCCATTCATAAACAAGGTGGTTACTATATATTTCCAGGGTCAAGCATAACGTCAAAATATACTTGACTAAAGAGCGATTAGATTGCCATTTATACGGTACATTGATTTCAATTCTGATTTCATCGAGTGTTACATTTAAAATACGAAGTTTCCTTTATCAAAAAGAAAAAAGGAGATCAGTGAATATAAAACCATGTACATTGTGAAAGAAGCGTTACCGAATATTTATATTCACTTGTTTAAACCGCACAAAAAAATCACAGCCTTTTTTGATGGTCTGTATGATCTCATAAGGAAAAATGGCAAAAAATCAAAGAGATGGGATAAGAAGAGTCCCTTTGATATGCTGGAAGCTCTGCCAGGTTGATGCCTGATCGGTTGGTTGATGGCGAATTTTAAAAAGGATAATGCGGGGACTTCTTTGGCATGGAGAAAAATCATGATTGTAGATAGGGAATGGATAAAAGGCTCAAAAGCTGAAAGCTTTTGAACCTTAACTTGATGGCTATGGGGTCACTTTCTTAAGATTTGTTGTCTTCTCTAGCCTTCTTTTTCGTTTGTTTTGCTTGATTGCTGCTTACTAATATCATTTTTTCTAATGTAATCTGCAATCATACTTGCAAGTATTTTTTTGGCTTTTTGCGCTCTTTCATTGTCATAAACAAAATGGTCGTAAAACTGTCCGTTGTGTAACATCCCCTGTTAACAAAATTTCGATTGCCTATCATACCAGGATGGGATTTGAAATTAAAAAGGGAGATAAAAAGGTGGATGATATTGATGTACATAGTAATTATGATGGTGTAGAACAAGATAGAGTTTTGTTTGTTAAAACACTATAATCTGTCCGTCAGGGGGGAGAAAATTGAGTATTAAACATGGTAAAAAAACCAATTGCAGCTGAAGATGTAAGTAAGCCTGACTAGAAATTAACTATGCCTATAAATAAAAACCTAGCATATTGATATGATCCCCCCTGGTTAACCGTGAAAGGTCCATTACAACAATGTTTTTTTCACACTGTCAACCTAAAGGGGATCATCACGCCTGTTGATTATCCATAAGGTGAAAGAAAAGATGCACGCGTCGGCGTGTTCCCTCGTCTTTTTCTCACAAGGAAGAGACACCGCCGCTTTTTGGCGCCAGGGCCGGACCGGCAAAACATCTGGGCCTCTCGGGGCGGGAGACGAACCGACGCCCGTTTGGGGCACGGTGTGGTGGCGATCTACTCTGGATTATACTGGATAATCAACACCCTTGGGGGATCATATCAAATTGTTCGTTGGTTTAATTGAATAAAATCCTAGGCGCTTTTAAGCATTAATGGGTGACCGGCAAGTGCCTACTTTTATACCAAGACGATTATAATGATTTTTTATATTCACAATGGTTTGATGGCGTGTAACTTCATCAATTAACTCGTTTATTTTATGAAGGTCAACTGGTTTATTCGCTAACAAGTCATTGAAAGTTTGCTTGATTTCTTTAGGATAAACATTTCCTACCATACTAGAAAGCCCATTACATCCATTATTTAGCTTTGCTGTGAAATTGATGTCTCCTCCAGCAAAGATAATGAAATCATCAGGTAAACGTGTATTTTTATGACGATTAAAATCGCCTTCCTCTTTAAGTCCAAGAAGATTAGGGTGTTGAGTAACAAGTTCATTGAGGGATTCAGTACTCAAGTTAAAGCCGGTCCTGAAAGGATTATTATAAAGCACAA
Organism: Aneurinibacillus aneurinilyticus ATCC 12856; assembly: GCF_000466385.1. Classification (GTDB taxonomy): domain Bacteria; phylum Bacillota; class Bacilli; order Aneurinibacillales; family Aneurinibacillaceae; genus Aneurinibacillus; species Aneurinibacillus aneurinilyticus. Next base: position 5,068 of record NZ_KE952886.1, on the reverse strand, counting down.
CTTTTTTGGTTGTACGCTTAATTAATTCATTAACATAGAAAATCGCTTGTTGTTGTGTCGGTTGAATGTAGGGCGGAAAGCCAATCATAATTATATCAAAGACAGACTTTTCGAGTGCTTGAATAAGTTTTATCGCCTCACTCGTTCTCGTAGCTGAGACACAAAACATAAGCTCAACGCCTTCAAATTTTTGTTGATTAAAGTAATCAATGATTTGCAACCGCTCGTCAATACTCATTGAATGCTGTTCACCTGTGGTGGCAGATATAAGCAGTGACTCGATTCCGTTATTTTTCAAATGTTCAACAATAGGTTTGAAGCCATCTAAATATAACGTTTCATCATCATTAAGGGGAGTTGGAATAGCAACATTTAGATTTTTCATCAATAATATTCTCCAATCTTTATGTTTCTTGCTATGTTTTTTTCAAAAATTATTGTATCCTTAATATAAAGAAGGTATTTGTATTATAAAAAGTGTAGTAGAGCCCCTAAAATGGGGCACTTTTTTATCTTTGATTTGTTTGCGCTTCTTTTTTTACTATATGACGAGGTGGGGTGCCGATCGGTTCCTCTAAAAACCATGTGCCCATTGAAGTAAGAACCGGCACGTCCTGGAACGTAAAGAGAATGGCATCCTCTGTATCTGAAGTGTTGCAATGTTCATGCTCGGACCAAGGTGGAGCTAGGAAAAGATCCCCTTTTTCCCACTCTATCTCTTCTCCGTCTACAATACTAAACCCCTTCCCTTGAAAGACCAAATTGAGGGCTACGTTCGTATGGCGATGAGGTTTATTATGCTCACCTGGTTTGAAAATTTGTACCACAACATTCATTGTTGGTGAAACCCCAAGTGCATCCCCTGTGTCCTTATGGACGAGTGATATTGTCCCACGTCCAGCCTCAAGAAAATCCTCCGATACCGATTCATTAAGCACGGGATAAATGTCTTTCCATTTCCAGGAACATGCTCGAACCATAGGCTTTCTGCTTTTACTTAAAAATTCACGATAGCTGATAATCTCTGTTCTTTGGTCGCTCATTTTGTTAACCTCCTCATTTTTAGAAAACTTAGTTATTATTTTTTTGCTTAAATCCTTTCCGCTAAATCTTAAAATGCTCACCCCCTTTCAGCGTTACGTAATTTTGAGATTCCCTGCTAAGTTTAAATACCTCTATCAATTAGCGGTGTTTTTAAACTTTTAAAAGGCTAATGATAAATAATATTTAATAGGATCAAACTTGAGCAGCGATTAAAAGGTAAATCCAAATCGGTAAATTATGTTATAGATTGAGTTTATATGTTAATTAATACTTTAGGAGATTTTAAATCATAATACAATTCAGTTATTTATATAGTAATAATAGTTTTAACCTATGATATGATACATATAGACAAAGATTATTAAACTACATCATTTTCCCAAACATAGTTAATCCTATTAATTTTTATCAATAAGAGTAGGAGGACTTAAATGGAGTTAAGACAACTTGAATATTTTCGTTCGGTATGCCAGGAACTTCATTTCACAAGAGCTGCAGAGAAGATCGGAATTTCCCAACCTTCTCTAAGCCAACAAATTCGTTTATTAGAACATGAGATTGGAACACCTTTATTTGATCGAATTGGTAAAAAAACGGCACTTACAGAGTCGGGAAGGCTACTTCTGAAGTATACTCAGAATATTTTCCATGAGTTAGAACAAGCGCAGGCAGCTATAAAGGAATTAAACGGACTCCAAAGAGGAAGTATTTCTATTGGAACATTGCTGACAGTTGAAAACTACCTAATTCCACCAACATTACTTAATTTTCATCGTCTATACCCCGCTATTAAAATATCCGTACTTGGACTACGCACGGGAGATATTCGGAAAAATTTGTTAGAAAATAAGTTAGATATAGGTATTGTTTTTTTACCTATGGAAGATAGTGAATTGGAAACAATTTCTTTGTATAAAGAGGAACTGGCCCTAGCGGTACCCAATGGGCATTCATTAGAGGGAGAAGATGCGGTAGATTTGGAAGTGTTACGAACAACCCCTTCCATCTTACTTCCAGAAACTTACTTTGTAAGACAACTTATTAATAAATCTTGCAGTAATTTAGGATTTCTCCCCCAGCCCATTTTTGAAATAACAACCATGGAATCTTTAATTAATATGGTAGTAAAAGGAGTAGGAGTAACCATATTACCTAAACCTTATTTAGAGTGTCTTAACAATAATAAAATAAGGGTTATTCCGATTCTAAATTCTAATCTTGTTCGGGAAGTGGGCATCGTCTATAGAAAAGATAAATATATGAGTGCTGCTATACGTATTTTTATTGATGAGCTTAAGGCTACCACGATTAGTTTTAGAGGTAGCATCTGCTGATTTTGGGGCCATCTTCTTAATAAAAGATAGCATCAGAGAAACATGAATTTTGTACATTAATCCCTGATTGACAGAAAAAATGCTCTGGCCCGGGCGTTTTTTTGTCAATCAGTTGGGAGAGGTTCGGGATCGATTCTATGAAGCTCAGTTGTACCGGCTTCAAGTTACTGATGAATTGACTTGCGCTAGGAGGAATCAAGTTGTACAATAGTTGTATGACTACGAATATTCATAATGACGAACAAAGGATAAAGCTGTTCAAAGCGCTGGCCGATCCAACACGGTTGGAAATCGTCAGAACGCTGCGCAAAAGTGCGACGGAGATGAGTTGCGGAGAGGTAGGTGAACAGTGCGAAGCATCCAAGTCCAACACATCGTACCATTTTCGCACGCTACGTGAGGCTGGGCTGATTCAAGTGAGGAAAGATGCACAGACTAAATATATGCGGCTTAACACGGAAACGTTCGAGCGCTATTTGCCGGGATTCCTGGATACGCTGTAAAGAGGCGGCAGAGGAATCCTTCCTTTTGCTCATTTGTTAAAGAATCATAAAACTACAAAACTATTGAATCAAGGTGATGGATGATGTCAAAATGGCTGCTACTTTTATTTTTTACGATGTTTATTATCGGAACCGATTCATTTCTGATTGCACCGTTACTCCCGACGCTGCAAGCGGAGTTCGACGTTGCCACCGATATTTCCGGCTGGATGGTCGGGGCGTATGCCCTTGGCTATGCTGTATTTGCTGTTATTGCAGGACCGTTATCTGACGGTTGGGATCGAAAAAAGGTGCTCGTCTATGGGATGCTCGGCTTTGCCGTTACAACGGCGTTATGTGGACTTGCCACCGGATTCTGGTCGATGTTCGCCTTCCGTTTTCTCGCCGGCGTGAGCGCAGCGTTCTGCGGACCCCAGGTGTGGGCGATTGCTGGACAGTTATCACAGCCGAAGCATGTTGTGCGTTCGATGGGCGTCGTCACGGCGGGACTGGGGGTCTCGCAGGTGCTCGGCGTGCCGATCGGCAGTGCACTTGCGGCTATCAGTTGGCCAGTGCCGTTTTTTGTGATTGGTGGCGCTGCACTTTTTCTTGCTGTACTGCAAGTGGTTTCGCTACCGGGCATGCCGCCCACAGCCCTTACTGGCGGGGCAAGGGAAACAGCTAGGCGAAGTGCGCTCCGTATAACTATGGGTTATTATCGGACAGTATTACGTGATTCCAGATCGAGGTGGGCATTTTCGGGCTATTTTGCTTTTCAGCTTGGCAACTATGCCGGGATGGCTTTTATGGGGACATGGTTGACGGAGCGATTCGGCTTCGGAGTAACAGAGGTCGGGTATGCTGTTCTATTCGCCGGAATCGGGAACCTAATCGGCAGCATGTCAAGCAGCGAAATGGTGAAGTGTTTCGGATCAGGGCGCTTGCTGATTACCGTGCTTGTGGTGATGGCATTCTTGTATGGCGGAATCGCCTTTTCCCCGCAAGCGTGGATTGCGGAGGCGGCATACGGGCTTATCTTTATGCTGGCAGGCCTTATGATTCCGCTCATGATCGGCAGGTTGACCGGGCTGCACGAAGGGATGCGTGGAACGCTATCAAGCTTAACGAGTGCGGTCATGTACGCGTCGGCGACGGTAGGCTCCTGGATCGCAGGCGTACTGTATGTAAGACTGGACGGCTATGCAGCGGTCGGTGCATTTGTGGCACTTAGCTATATCACGGCGATGGGCATCTTCGTGGTAAGCGGTGTTATGGCTGGAGGTGCTTCCTCGAACGTGCTAAGCAGGAAAGTATCGAAGGCAAGCTTAAAAGAGTTTCGCTAACGGAAAGCAATTTTTTTCCAAACAGCCATCAAGTTAAATATTGTTGTTACGGTAACTGATGTACATATAGAAAATGAGAATGTATCAGATGAGACGAAAACAGCATGGGAGAAGTGGATTAAACCAGCATTCGGTATTACCATTATTGGACCATGTATATCTGTTGCGGCTTTAGTTTTCGCAATTAGAAATAGAAAGCGGTAATTTTTCATTGTTCAGATGGTCAATCATTATGTGCTTAGAGTATATGTATCGTATAGGCAAGGTGGTGGGGGTTAAAAATCCATGAAAAAATGGCATGTCCTATAGCTGTCGTAAATCTTCCTTTTCTAGACTGAACCTGTTTTTCTGGCCGATACGTAGTCAATTGTAATTTAATTAATACATTGTATTTTTTATTGGCATATGTGTATTATAAATTATACAATTATTTACAAGAGGGGTAAGGAATAGAACTCTATTTTAGAAAGGGTGATATATTTGACTTTTTATCTTGGAAGGATGTCTGTACGCAACCTCTTTTGGGTACTTATTCTGGTATTAGTTGCACTAACTTTTGCACCATATTTGATGGCCGCGCTTGGAGCAATTTTAGTGGCATGTATGTTGGTAGCTTCATTCTTTATTGTCCCTATATTTTTTATATCGGTGATGTTATCAGGTAAGGATTGCAAAGAATGAAGTGAGAAAATGCTACCTTTATTAACTCATACGAGGGTGTCCCAAAAGTGATGGGGCACCCTTCTCCGGTACCGTATATACGCATAGAAAATAGTAAGTAACCTATATATTGTATTTCATTTGGGACCAAACAACCTTTTGGGTTAGCCTCCATAGCCATCAAGTTAAGAACAGGGTATAAAAA
>NZ_KE952885.1:20038-26264 GCF_000466385.1 Aneurinibacillus aneurinilyticus ATCC 12856 | reverse complement strand
GAGGAAGGGGACTTCTTTCGGAAAGCTGTTAAAAGAATAACAAAGCCGGTTCCTTACTTACAGGGAACCGGCTAAAATGTGTCTAAACGTACAATTTTTCACTTTTGGTGACGTGACCCCTTGTACGGAAAATGAAACATTATAACGAAAAATACAAAGATGATTCATAAATGGCTCTCTAATACCAGAGCTGATTTATTTATGAATCGTTCTAAAGAGATGCCAATGGTGGTGTCGCATTTTTAGCGGCATTTTCACCATTGGCATTTTTTTTGCTTTAAGGCATTTGGTAAGAAAGGCGAGCAAACCAAAAAGAAAAAACTGAGGGAGGCTAATTATGAAACAGATTCATCTATTGGGACTGATACCTTTTATTGGGATGCTAGGTGGATTACCTTTTGCCAATAAGGTAACTCCGTATATTTTAGGGATGCCATTTTTACTCTTTTGGATCGTGCTTTGGGTAATCTTGTCCTCGGTCGTGATGGCCATCATTAATTTCATCGATCCTGCCAATCAGGAAGGAGGAATCCAATGAACAGCGCTTTGCCAATCATGTTTGTTTTTTTAATTGCGGCCATCTTTCTAGCGATTCGTTCTGGTTGGGGCAAGAAAATGAATCTGGAGCAATGGGCTGTAGGAGGACGCAGTTTTGGAATCGTTTTCGTATTTCTTCTGCTTGCGGGGGAATTCTTTACGACCTTTACATTCCTTGGCGGAAGTCCAGACGGCATTTGTCGGCATGGGGAAGCACTTGCTCCCGATCTTGGTCGCCCGTTGATCTCCAGTACAGTGTTCTCCATTATTATGAATATGTCCCAAGGAACATTTGAGCTAGCTGCTGGTCAACCGTGCAAAACTTCTTACAAAATGTACGGATTCACTTTGAGAGAGTAAAGCGGAACGTGAGATCAGAAAAGTGGAGGACAGGGTACAACAAGCGGCGCGCACTGCTGCCACGTTGGAATGGTAATAACAATTTTAGATTAAATGAGGGCGAAACTGTTTTCTAGGAAAAGTAGGTATATTTCCTCATGATTGTCCCCTTTTTTATCTGAGTAGGGAAGATTCGAAACAATTTCACTTGTTTTGGCGCTTACCAGTTTAATTTATAGTCTACCAATTCATTTTCTTCAAAGTAGCTTTATTGTTTGTCAGCAATAAGGGTAGAAATTCACCTTTCCTTATTACGGTTTATATTATAAAATATTGAAAATAAGGGAAAGAGGTGTTGATGGCAATTAAAAAATGCATGGTTTGGCGGGCATGATAGGCTTGTATGCCTGCAAAACTCTTATGGCGCAGTATTTTGCAGAAAATCATGCCCATAGAGGCTCCATGTCAAGCGACTTTGCCAATGCATAAAAATACGATTTGATGAGTTCCCTTGATTGCCGTTTTATACACTTTTTAATTGCCAAATACAGAAAGAGGGATAAAGTTGAAAGCGACAGGAATTGTACGAAAAGTAGATGAGCTTGGTAGAATTGTTTTGCCGAGAGAATTAAGGCGCACACTTGGGATTGACGAAAAAGATGGCTTAGAGATTTTTGTAGATGAAGAGTGCATTGTCTTGCGGAAGTATGTGCCAGCCTGTATCTTCTGTAATTCTGTATCAGACGTCACCGAATATAAGGGGAGGAAAATTTGTGCTTCCTGTTTTGACGACATGAAGAATACATAGAATTTAAAAAGATAATGAGCTGAAGCCTTCCTGCTTCCCAGGGAGAGCTTCAGCTTTTTGTTCACTATCTTCTTCAATTAGGAGTTTCTTTAACACATGTTATATAAGCTACACTTGATATTTTGACATGCTAACGTGGGAGGAAATTCGGAGAAAAGAAGAGGTTGGACGCGCCCTGCACCCCGGCAGAAGAAGGGCCGGTGTGTCTTTTTCTTACCTCCTACCACAAAAGTTTGTCGATTTATCAAACCAGATGTATATAGCATTCCCCAAATGCCAGATTTAACAGCCAACACCAAAACTCCATTTTGAAAAAGATTGATTATTTTGGTATTTGTATTTTCAAAATAAGCGTACATTAACTTAATAATTGAATATTCTTTAAAAAACTTTTCTCTCATAAATACGAATAGATAGTAACCACGATGCAATATATAAAATAAGGATCATCAGTATAGCTAAGAAATAAAATTGGATTTCTTGTAAAGTCATGAACTCTTGTATCAGTTCTCTTAATCTATCATTAAGATTACGGAAGAAAAAACTAATTGCTAATATATAGAGGCCAAATAAAACAGCTGAAGCAATCAGTAAGTATTGGCTTTTAAATTTATAAGAGAACGGTAGAATGAATGCTGTAGTGACCATAACAAGACCAAAAATAAGCAACGTCTCTTTCCACGAAAATAACGCTGCATTCCCATTCACAACTAAATCGCCAACAAAAATGACGATAACAAATAATGATGTAAATATTAATGCACCTATATATTTTGAACTGACAATTTCCTTTCTCTCAATTTGATCGTTGTCGATTTACCTGTACCATTTCCTCCGATAAATCCAGTTACATACCCTTTTTTAACGGCAATAGAAAGATCTTTCAACTGAAATCCATTAAATGATTTATTAATATGTTGTAATTCAATGACATTTTCCATTATTCATCCATCCTCCATGTACAATAATGTAAGCATTTCCTTTAGTTCTACTAAGCTAATGTTCATTTCTTTAGCGTTTTGAATGGCAACTAATAGCTTTTCTTCGATTACTTTCATTTTTCTTTCCTTCATCATCTCCGTATTTTGTTCTGATATGAACGAACCTTTTCCAACAATGGAATAAATAAATCCGTTTTTCTCAAGTTCTTCATAGGCACGTTTTGTTGTAATAACACTAATTTCCAAGTCTTTTGCAAGTTGGCGCATAGAAGGAAGCGACTGACCTTCTTGTAATTGGCCTGTTAAGATAAGCTTTTTAATTTGAGCATAGATTTGCTCATAAATCGGCTCTTTTGAACTATTTGAAATAATAATTTGCATGCAAATACCTCTTTGTGAAATATTGTATATATACTTTATATACAATATATATGCATTATACTTATTTTACAAGCTAAATTACTATTGAAATCAAAAAAGAAGACATGGGATTGTCAAATCATAAATCTTATGTTTCCTGTATCCGAAACATATGCAGACCTACAATTGCGTTAAGTCGAATTGTGGATTACGATAGAAAGGCGGTGGAATTTCGCTATAACGACAAAACAGATGCAAGAGAAAACAGTGCAAATCACGGTCGAAGAATTCATATCCTGGCTTATCCAACATATCCCTGACGAGTAACTGCATGTCAGTGGGCAATAAAAAAGAATGGGTGATTCGTATGTTAACGATTGGAATGAAATGGTTCCGATTTGGTGTCCTGCTGTTATGCCTTGCGCTAATGGTAGGATGTTCGCTAACAAGCGGGCAAGGATCGGGGCCGCAGAAGCAGTCTACGAAGCCGCTGATCGGTTATGAGGAAGTTGCGCAATATATTCGCGATCATGGCCACCTGCCGGACAATTATATTACGAAGAACGAAGCGCGCAAGTTAGGTTGGGATGCGCAAAAGGGTAACCTGAACAAAGTGGCGCCGGGCAAAAGTATCGGCGGAGATGTGTTCGGCAACCGAGAGAAGAAGCTGCCAAGCAAAAAGGGACGGATATGGTACGAAGCGGATATCAACTACAAGTCCGGCTTTCGGGGCGACGACCGTATCCTATTTTCCAACGACGGGCTAATCTACAAAACGGAAGACCACTATAAAACATTCCAACTGATGAAATGAAAGGAGGGGCAAGCTTGAAAAAGATTATCGTCGATGGCAAGGCAATAACGAGTATGGACGAACTTCACAATACCCTACATCTTCAATTTGGCTTTCCCGACTACTATGGGCGCAATCTTGACGCCCTCTGGGATATGCTGACAGGTGGAATTGAACTGCCGGTTACAATCGAATGGCAAAGCTATGCGACGAGCAGTGAAAGGCTCGGCGAGGAAGGACAGCGGCTGCTTGAACTATTGCGGGAAGCGGAGCAGGAATTGGAGGGCGGTTTGACGGTTATTGTTCACGAATAATGGGTATTTTGCGATACCGGCAATATCCAATATGATTTTCTTGAAAAATGTGAGGTTCCTCACATTTTTTGTTTTCGTTCGTACAGAACGAAAGATTCATAGGGGAGGTGGTTGGAAGGAGGAGATTCGGAAAAAAGAAGAGGGTGGATGCGCCCTGCGCTCCTCCGTTATTGATACCAGAGGTTTCATCTAACCACTCAAAGACACACTGGCTATAAAAAAGCAGCGCGCCGAATTGGCAGTGTTCCTCAGCACAATTTCCTGCAGTGAAAATAGGGTAGGTAAGGTCATCATAGGGTTCCTAAAGTAAATGATCGGCTTCGGCTTCGCATACTAATACGTAACAGGTTCTGTTTTTCGGACAAGTTATTTCATTTTCGATAGCCCGGCATATATTGGTGCTTTTATATAGTCCGGATTATTTAAAGGCAAGTAGCTCCTTCAAAAAGGATGGAAAATGCATAAGATAAAACAGCCTAGCGTAAAGCATGGTACTTCTTTGGACGATAGGTTTGTCTTTAATAGGAATCGGCTTTCTTTTCCATGGCAGTTTTGCTTGTTGAAGACTGCAAGGAAAGCTTTAGTCCTATTAATGATGCTAGTATAAAAATAATACCAGCTGTAGTAAAAACGACTACTAGCGAAGTGGCCTTCATATAAAAACCCGAGAGACTTGTTCCGATGAGAACGAATCCTGTAAAAATGGGCGTGATTAATCCGTTCATCCGCCCAACGAATTTCTCGCTAATTGTTGTGAGCATAAAGGTCGATAAAATCGTTTGTATCATTGCCATGAATATGCCTGTTAAGAATCTCATCGTACCAGTTACATAAGGCCATATGGATATAACTTCAATGACCGTGGATATACCAAGGAAAGATAATCCGGTTACAATAACAGTCCTTCCATTTAGCATTTTTGCCGATATAGCAGCCACGATTCCTCCAAGGAGCATTCCCAGACCGGCAAGGGCAGTAAACCATTGAAGATTTTCTTTAGTTAGGTGCAGACGATCGGTGATAATAAAAATTTCAAGAGGCTGAATCAGCCCCATCCCGAATGCCAAAGTGGAAAACATCAATAAAATAATTAATATGTTTCTGTTTTCTTTCAAATAGACAGTCGCTTCTTTCATATCTGCTACAAGCGAGAGTTTACCGATGTGTTGTTGAACCTCACCGTTTGGTAGAAACGATAATAATAAGGCGGAGAGCGCAAAAATTACTAACAAAAGAGTTAACGATACATATAAACCATACATACTGTAAACAGCTGTTCCTATAATTGGTCCTCCTATAATAAAAAGGGAGCTTACTGTTTGTGTGGTTGCTATCGCTACGGGAATCTGGTCCTCAGGAATATGTTGCTTGAAAATTCTCGAAGATGACGGTTGGGAGAATTGGGATACGATAGCCGATACCATAGTAGCGGCAAATACAGCCAACCAGTATCCCTTCATAACGAAAAAGATAATAATAACAATAGAAACAAAACTTAATACATCTCCCCAGATCATCATCCGCTTTGGCTGCCAACGATCAGCCAGCACACCACCAACAATCGAAAAAATAAAAATCGGCAAATATTCTGCAACCGTTAATGCTGAAACGGCGATCGGGTTACCATTAGTTTGTTCTATAACAAAAAACAGTACCGCTATGTTTCTAATCCAAATACCGATATTCTGTAGAATATCAGAGGTTGTCACAATAAAAAATGTCCGATTGGATAATAATCCTTTCATGTATATCCCTCCTGATTAGACCGACTGTTCAGTCTATTTTTGATCGAAAAATATTGCTGAAGAATTTTATACAAAAAAGCTTCAGCTTAATGAACATGTAGATTGCTTTTATAAAAAACCGACCGTTCGGTTTAATAATACTGTTCAATTTTTGATTTGTAAAGATATAATGGTAATAGTTTCAAAAAAAGTTTGATCACTTTCAACGAACGTTGGCTACTTTTTAGTCAACAAAAGGGGCCGTTCTAGGGGAGCGGTCTTTTTTGATTAAAAAATGAGTTTATATTAAATCAGGAGTGTTGATTATCCGGTACGATCCAAAGCGGATCGTCACCACGCCGTGCTCCAAACGGGCGTCGGTTCGTCTCCCGTACCGAGAGGCCCAGATG
>NZ_KE952885.1:10414-19938 GCF_000466385.1 Aneurinibacillus aneurinilyticus ATCC 12856 | reverse complement strand
CACCTTATGGATAATCAACAGGCGTGAAAAATTACTTCAGAATAATATTATATTTCCCAGTATATCAACATCGAGCTAACAACAAATTTCTTAACTTGATGGCGATGGGGTAAGTCCGAGATAAGTCCAAAAGCGGTATGGTAGTTGTTAATAAAGGTAAAAACGCTAATTCGGAAAGATAGAACTTACTGAACATCCTAAATCTCCTCGGGATCAATTGACTGACCATTAGTGTCAGTTAAGTATGTTTATAATGATAGTGTGGTCAAAAAACGTTCACTGTATCATGATTGGTACTGATGTTGGTTAAATGGTTAATATTATAGGGGGTGATTGAATTGAAGTTGTTACAAATCAGACTCTTGGTTAATGATTTTAAGAAAAGTGCCAAGTTTTACAAAGATTTATTGGAACTTCCAATAAGCTGGTATGAAGAAGAAATGGAATATGCGCTTTTCAATAATGGGGAAACGAAAATTGAACTTTTATCTCGAAAAGTGATGGCCGAGGTGGTCGGAGAGGGGAATAAGTCTTTAGAAGGTGAATCTCAATCAAGATTCCTGCTTCAATTTGAAGTAGGAGATGTGGATAAGACTTATGACCGTTTCAGAGAAAATGGAATTAAATTTATTAATAAACCGTATGATCGTAAGGAATGGCAAGCACGTGTTGCACATTTTCGCGACCCAGATGGGAACCTGATTGAAATATATAAAATGCTGTAATTGATTGTACAAATTAAAAGTAAATGCAATGTTTCTAAGAAATTTTACTTGTAGATTGTGAAGTATTAGTAGTAGAAGAGCCTTATAAGCGATGAATTGAATAATAAGCTTGCTGGCCCAAATGCAACGGTTGAGATTAGGCAGCGAAACGGCTTAGTTTTTGGTAAAATGCGGATTTCTGTTATTACGAAATAAAGAGATAAAAGGAGGGATGGAAATATCCTATATCGTTGATTTTAAGAATGTGTCTACGATTGGTTTAGAGTCTTCACCTGTAGTAGAAGCACTTGCTGGTTTACGTGCTAATGAAGCCCATTACTTTATGAACAAATACAAGCGTGAATTTGCGGCTAAACCTTTAGAAACGTCGCGTTTTCAAGTGGAAAATATCAAATTTGCCTACGTCTTTTATGAGGATGGTCTTGAGGTCAACGTCATGTATACGGTTGATGACCCTAAGAAGCGGCTTTAGAACTAAACCCATATTTTAGTTTATTTCTTTAAAGGGCGCTTTTCTGAAATATTCGGCTTTCGAAGAAAAATATCACCTTTCAGTATAGCTGAAGAGTGATATTTTTCTTATGTTATGAGTCTCAAAAACGATTGTTTTAGAGAAAGAATAGTGTTTTTTTCGTTTTGAGGGTACCGGAAAATTTTAACTTGATGGGCATGTGGTATCGACAGCAAAACGCAAATTTACAACGTTAAGGATTTACATATCCGATTTCATCTCATATTTATATACTTTCCAAATAGCAACAACTAATAGTGTTATTGTTATTAAAACAAATATTGCGCTTCCTATATAGTCAATCATCATTTTGGAACCTGTTTCAGGTTCCATAAATACACCTAACCAGGAATAGGTTAATATTCCGCCTCCTGTGATTGCAAGTCGGTGCATGGTACCCCATCCTATACGATATGACCAAAAATAGATTAATGTGAAGAAAACGAAAGCGAGCAATAGGCATACAATAACTGTAATCCAGCCATAGAGCATATCTGTAAGCATAAATAGACTTGAAGCAGCTAACGAAATAAAACCAGCAATCCAGGGATTCGGGGTAAACCCTGTTTTTAAAACTCTCGTTCGATTACATAATGTAAAAGCAGCGGTAATAAGTACAATGACAACTACAACGGTTCCTATTAGTTCTGGTGCCGAGGCGAAAAATTTCTTTTCCAAATAGCTTGAGTAACAGAGATACACTGATCCAATAATGAAAATAAAGGCTGTAAAAAAAAGCCCTTTTCTATTAAGCCATGGCTTGTTTTCAAATTCAGGAAATAGTGCTTCTACTAGTATAATGGGGATGCAAGTGCTCCAAATCGCATGCATAGCCAGCACGATAATAGTTAACCAGGCATCCATGCCCAATGCAGGCATATAAGTGCCGCTTATCTGTTCCTGGCCAGTGAAATAGGATCTGTTAAATAGCATCTGATCAACTAAACCTTCCTCTATTAACCCGTAAGCGACGCCAAGGATAAGCATAGTCGCAGGACCAAGTCCAGATCTACGTGTAACCTCACGTATAAGCAGGGCGCCACCACCATAAAGAGGTGCAATAAAAGGAACCAATATAATTTGAGATAATGTTAGGTTGCCGAGCAAGTATTCACCGAATACCGGCGCGAGAAAAAACAGTAAAACAGATGGTAAAAGTCGTTTCTTCCTAGTTTTGGGTAATGATAGGTCTACCTTGTTCTTATTTATCATTATTCCTTCGTTCACAGCCTTTTCAATAACATGGAGTTTTTTTCTTAACAAGGTGGTAAGATGTTTATTTCCAAAGAACTATCCCCATATCTATGTCAATATTCACACCCAATACAGAATAAGGATGGGCAATCCCCTTTCAAGAAAAGCTCGCCTTTTGTGGAATGGACAATAATCCTTCCTTATGTCTTGTGTACTTTTCGCCAGTATTGACGCGCCTCTTCTTCACGTACGATATACCCAAGTTTTATAAGTTCATTTCGAAGGTCTTTTATATCTTTAACATCTTTCTTTTGCAATGCAATTTCTCTCGCCCTCATTAAAGCATTAGCAGTTGTTGATATATCAGGCGTATCTGGTACCCATCGTCTATACTCATATTTAAAAGGATCTCCCTCTGATGACCAGGAATAACCATGTCTCTTGAAGCCATAAACGACCATTTTGGGAGATTCATCAATTTTCTCCCGTGCAAGTTCATATCCTGATTTCCCGAGGATCACCAGTTGTTTCCCATCTAAGAAAACAGTGTCGATCTCCTTTTGTCCGATTGTTTGCTTGTGTCCATCTTTATCAAGTTGAACTTCTTCATCAGTAATTGTTACAACAAGTGTCTCCTTTACCGCGACAGAGGCAACCACGAGGCCCACGATTAAACCCAGAAGCGCTATAATCATATCTAACCAAATGCCACTAAAGGAGTTGATTAGTTTCAAAGGTCCCTCAAATGGTACCCACGGAAGTTTTACAGCCCAGGCTGCCAGTTGCGGTAGGAAATAACCCAGTACAAGTCCTGCTGCTCCAAACCCTCCATACAGGATGATTCCTGTTGTTGTAGAAAAGCCTATAACAGTTTTTTTATTTTTTGGTGATATAGATCCCGTCATTTAGTTCACCTTCCATTGTTTAAGTGTTTCTTTTCCTTCGGGCTGATGACGGCTTTCTCAACAATGTTTATGAGTTCGCCACTATATGTTTCTAGATCAACCTTCTTTGTTATTGAAGTGTTAAGCATATACTCTCCAATTGCACCTTGAATCAAATTGGACATAACATCTACATTAAATTCTCCAAAGACTCCTTGTTCTTGGCCATCATGTAGTATTTGTTGAAGTTCATTCATGAGGGGATCTTCTTGGTCATCACTTAACTTATAGTACGGGATATTCTCGGGTGTTCTAGCATTAAAAATAATTTCTAACAGGGCTGTATTACGTTCATGATGGGTACCTTGATAAGCCAGGCTTGCTGATATAAATGCCTCCAGTTTTTTCTGGGGAGTATCTTCTTTACCTACTCTCTCCAATATATACGCAGTAGATCTTTCTAAAAGGCTGATTAGTAAATGATTCATCAAATCACTTTTATCTGAAAAGTGATAAGAAATCAGTCCTGTGCTTATTCCTGCATTTTTTGCAATCTGGGCAAGGCTTGCTTTTACGTAACCAATATCATCAAGTGTTTTGATCGCAGCTTCTATAATTTGTTCACGTCTTGCCTCAGCGATAAACGACTGTTTTCCTTTTTCTTTGTGAGCTTCCTTCATTACACTCACTCCTTTGATTATTTTATTGAATGACCATTTTTTTATTTGATTAACCAATCAAATAATACCATAAAAAAATATGAAGTCAATACATTAAGTTCATATTACAAGAGATGTATATGTGAGAGTTTCAGTGATTAAAATCTGCTTAGCATACAAAATTTCCGAAATGTATCCCCTTTACGAATCGGCTTATTAAGCTATCACGAAATGCAGTTGAGTTAATAATCAGATGTATATAGTTAATAATTAGGAACAATTTTATTTTACATTGAATTCTCTTGTTCATAAAAATCTACTACGCTTTTTGCCATATCATAGATCATTTGCTTTAATTCTTTGGGGCGAATAATTCTTATCTGATCCCCGAATCCTAAAATATATTCTTTTGCCTCTTGTTCCGTATCAAAACACAGGCTTACAGGAATCCATCCGTTCTCTGAAGGGGAATCAATTTTTAATATTTGAACAAACCGCCCGGTAAACTTTATTCTCTGAACGATAGACGAAGAAATTTCAATATCTACCTCATATCTTGGCAGGCTTTTAATAAACTCCTGTGTTGAGTCATTCCAATACTGGGCTAAATTAAAGTCATTTGGTCGGAAGAACGTTTCCTTCGTTAATATTACAGACTTTATTCTTGAAGCTCTATAACTTCGGATCTTCTCGTTTGAGGACGCGATTAAATACCATGTACTTCCTTTAGCAACTAATCCTAACGGGTTAACAACTCGTTCAACATATTCTCCGTCTGACCGCTCATATTCAATTTGTAGTTTTTTTTCATCCCAAATCGCTTCTTGCAAAATTTTAAATGACTCAATTTTTTCAGGTGACTGTCTCCATGCGGTTGTATCAACATGGATTCGATTCCAAATATCATGGGAATAATTCTGTAAGGCGCTTGGAATCGAAGCGAGAATTTTTTGACGTGCTTCATGCCAATCTTTTGCCAAACCTAGATCAGTAAGCATTTGAAATGATGGTGAAATGAGTAAAGATTTTAATTCGTTGGCTTTTAAACCCGTTAAATTTGTCCGATATTGTTCAAGTAATCTCCATCCACCGGATTTCCCCCGATCAGCTACAACAGGAATACCTGCTGCACTCAACGCTTCCATATCTCGATGTATCGTACGTCCAGTCACCTCCAATTCTTTAGCCAATTCTTTGGTCGTCAATTTCCCTTTATTTTGCAGCAACAGTAAAATAGAGATCAATCTATCTGCCCGCATATTTACCACCTTTATAAAATGGTATAAAAGATATTAATTATATGACAAAAGATGTCATTATTAAGAATTATACTATACATATCTTAAAAGTGGAGATGTGATATGAATGAAGCCTTTAGAGGGGAAAGTAGCTTTGGTAGCAGGTGGAACGAGGGGGGCAGGACGTGGAATCGCTATGGAATTAGGTGCCGCAGGAGCTACCGTTTATATTACTGGCCGTACTACACGAAATAAGATTTCTGAATACGGGCGCCCTGAAACGATTGAAGATACCGCAGATCTAGTAAATGATTTAGGTGGCATTGGGATTCCTGTTCAAGTAGACCATCTTGTACCTGAACAAGTAGAATCCTTAATGAAAAGAATCGAAAAAGAACAAGGGAGACTGGATATACTGGTTAATGACATATGGGGAGGGGAGTATTTAATAGAGTGGAATACACCTGTTTGGAAGCACTCCCTTGAAAAAGGATTAAGGATGCTACGCTTGGCTATTGATACTCATCTCGTAACAAATCATTACGCACTGCCTTTATTAATAAAAAATGAGGGAGGATTAGTGGTAGAAGTAACAGACGGTACAGAAGAATATAACAATAATAATTACCGTCTATCTTTGTTTTATGACTTAGCTAAAAGCTCAGTTAATCGCATGGCTAAGGCTTTGGCGCATGAACTTTCTCCTTATGGATGCACGGCTGTTTCTGTTACACCTGGCTGGATGCGTTCAGAAATAATGCTTGAACATTTTGGGGTTACTGAAGAAAACTGGATGGATGCAACAAAGTTAGAACCTCATTTCATTATCTCTGAAACACCACGTTTTATAGGGCGAGCAGTTTCTGCAATAGCAGCAGATCCTAATAAGCATAGTTTAAATGGGCACTCACTATCAAGCGGTCAATTAGCTAAAATGTATAATTTTTTTGATATTAATGGATCTCAGCCAGATTGCTGGAGATACTTAGTTGAAGTGCGGGAGGCTGGAAAGCCTGCCAATGCAGAAGGGTATATATAGAAACCACTTGACATAGTAACAAAGGTTCAAGTGGTTGGAAAGGGGGAGGAAAAAAGGGGGATGCACCCTGCGCTCTGGCAGAAGAAAGGCCCACGTGTCTTTTTCTGACCGCCTACCACAAACATGTGTCGATTTATCAAATCAGATATATATAACCACGCCTGTTGATTATCCATAAGGTGAAAGAAAAGATGCACGCGTCGGCGTGTTCCCTCGTCTTTTTCTCACAAGGAAGGGACACGGCCGCTTTGTGGCGCCAATGCCGGACCGGCAAAAAGCGGTTCATAAAAAATGATATCGACTTCTGCGGGAGAAGCCTACCTAAAAGTGTATAATCAACACTATTTTTGATATATTTCCTAAAATGTAGAATAAAGTATTTTAATAGTTTGTAATTTATGGTATTATATCACTTGTAAATATATTACATTTTTGAGGAGGAGGAATAAAACTGAATAAGTCTCTAAAAAAATATGTAGCTGGTATTTCTTTATTGGGATTAATGGCAGCACCAATCGCCCCTGCATCAATTTTCGCAGAAGAAATCACTACTAAAAACGTTGAAGATATATCCGTTGAAAAGAATAATTTGGGGCAGGCAAAATTGACACAAGAACAAAAAAAAGCGTATTACAAGCAATACGTTAAAATTATCGAAGAAGTAGTGGCGGAGCATGGGGGTACGAATATGTGGGTTGCACCTTTTGATGAGTTTACTGAAGAAGATTGGGTTGAGCCGGAAGAATTTAGACAAAAAGCAATTGCTAGGGCTAATTTGAGATTTGAAAATTTCCAATTATCAAATTCATCTGGTCCTGTTGCTCTTGGTGCTGTTACAAAAACGAAGGAGACGCAGATTCATGCTGAAGGTGTAACTGTAGGTTTATATGTTACAGGTTCTTTTAAGACAGAGTATAATCATACTGCTAAGAGACAATTTTTTAAGACGATTAACTCTGTAACTTCGAGAACATCAAAAGGAACCTGGAAACAAACAGGTTATACCCCAAGACTGATTGATGGTGGTCGCACATTTGAAATTAGTATTGGAGGAGAATTGAAATTAGCTGGTATTTATTCGACTCATAGAGCAAGTTTAGAATTCCGTTGTAGTCCACAAGGCGGGGTTAGTTAATAATAAAAAAGTGATTATGATAAAAATTCATTTTTGACGAATATTGTCATATAGGGAGAGGTGAATACAATGTTTCCCTTTTGTTTTTGTAGGGGAGAGGAAGGAGTTTGTTTTTAAACGTGTGTGAAAAGGTTTCAAGATAAATGGGTTCTTTTTTAGCGTGCTATGAGAGGACTCGATACAGGCATTATTATAACCGTTACCTTTACGGCTCACGCTATCTTTCCATACGTTGTAAGACGATTCTCATACTCGTGTGACCATACTGGCTGCCCCAATCCGAATTAAAACTTGTGTGATCTTGGGACTGCCATAGAAACAGCGAGATTCTAGGAAAACGCGGTGAACTTGCGTCTCCAGCTCTTTTCGACGTTGACTCGCTAACCTTCCTTACGTTTGCTCCGCTCATAATAACCGCTTCGAGAAACGTAGAGGACGGTGCATATCTTCGTGACCCTGTTCACGAATAAGCTGAATGGCTTGGAGTTTATCATCATGGGTGGCCTTGGTTGTATAAATTTTAAAAAATCAAATGTCTTTATTTTTATAACATGGTACATTCGAAATGAATCGCAACAAAAAGGAAATCTTCGGATCTAAATACCTTGAATATTGATTCTAAAAAATTTTCAAAGCTTGATCCTGTGATAAAATCTGAATGCAGCAATATAAATGGTGTGATTGTTGTAAGAAATGGATATATCGCTTATGAAAGATATTTTAATGGCTTTGGACCAAATGATACATACCATGTGGCATCTGTAACGAAAAGCATAATATCTGCCATCATTGGTATTATCATAGATGCATGGTTTATTAAAAATGTGGATCAGAAGGTGTTGGACTTTTTCCCTGAGTATATTCCCAATCCTTTTGATACGCAAAAACAAGAAATCACCATACGACATCTTCTCACTATGACGGCTCTTTATCCATTTGAGGACTGGCACGGACCGTTGGACAAGATGTGTATGCAATCTGACTGGGTAAAGTATATTCTGAATATACTAGGTCAAAAAGGAAGTATTGGAGCGTTGAATATTCTACTGCAGGGGCGCACTTACTTTCAATCATTATTACTCGTAGCACAGAAAAATAATTCACTAAAACGTTGTGCAACCTTTCAGCGAATTCTTTATGAAGCATTGTGTCGTAGCCCCCATGATGTCCGGGGAACTCTACAATTTCGGTTCCCAGTTGTTTTGCTAGGGCAACTGCACAACGATAAGCAAAAAACTCCCGCGAAGCACTTCCGCCAGCTGGAAATACCTGCGTTGATGTAGATTTTAACTCAGTCTTTAATGCATCTATATCTAAACGTATGGTTGAGAATGCCTGGAATTTCATACTCAACGAAATACGTTGAATTGCGGAGAAGTCGCTCTGTTAGCACATCCTTCGATTGTTCGGAATTGCTAGTATCCACTCCTACATTTGAAGCTAACTTCACAACCTCACTTTGATGATTCTTCTTAAAATCTTCCATTAATTTCCTGTTCTGCTTCAATTCATCTCTAAATAAAAGTTGCAATAAGACTGGTTCGTGCAGGATTAATACCTGTATTTGCCCTGGATGACGTATGCACAGATCGAGTCCGATGACAGCACCGGAGCTGCTCCCGAATACGTACGCCGGTTCATTCGTCAGTTTGGCTAGCAGGCGGTGAGCGTCACCACTGTGTGTCTTCACGCGATAATCCTCAGCTTGATTGGCGGGATTACTGCGGGAATGACCACGACGATCATAAGTAACAACCGTGTACCGGTCAGCAAGATGGTGGGCAACATTATGGAACTTATCAGCATCACCACCTCCGCCGTGGATCAAAAGAAGGATTGGGCCTGAGCCACGTACCTCATAATAGATGTTCGCTCCAGGGACTTGCAATGTCCCGTTTTCTATTACACTCATTTGTAACCTACACGATTGGCAAATGATATAAAATGCAGGAAATAACTAAGAAACAAACTTGTGTCCTGTTGTGGTGGCCTTTTTTCTTTCTGGACAATCAACACCCTTGGTATCCATAGATGGATAGAAAAGAGTGACGCGTACGGTGTGCGTCCCCTTTGTTTTTCTTGTGTGGCGCCACAAAGCGGCCGTATCTCTTCCTTGTGAGAAAAAGACGAGGGAACACG